>NZ_JAMXSG010000379.1:0-4212 GCF_024124365.1 Pseudonocardia sp. McavD-2-B | reverse complement strand
CCTCGGCGCTGCACCCGGCCCGCGGCCGCGAGCCGGTGCCTGCGGCCCGGGGGGAGGCGGTGCTGCTGGTCGACGACGTCGTGACCTCCGGGGCGACCCTGCGGGCCTGCGGGGCGGTGCTCGCCGCGTCCGGACTGCCCGCCGTGGGCGCGGTGGTGCTCGCCGACGCCTCGGCCCACCGCCGCCGACCGGACGGTCGATTGTGACGGCGGTCACATAGACGGCGGTCCGCCGATCTCCGGTCCGCCATCCACAGTGGTCACCGGAAGCGCGATCCGGAGGTGAGCGCGCCGCTCCGCGCGCGGCGGGTCACCCGGGTGCCACAGGGTCGTCGCACACCGCGTCCGAAGGCACCAGGGTGTCCACCCGACGGGTCGGCGAACGACCTGTCCCGGAGGCGGATTTCCCGATAACGTCCGCTGAACTCCGACCGCTACCACATCAGGAGGAACGACCGCGAGCCCACCCCCCGGGGTCGTCGTCGGGTCCCGGGTTCAGCACGACTGAAGCGAGGGATGTTCGAGTGGAGATCGTCGTCACCGGCCGGAACGTCGAGGTGCCGGAGCACTTCCGTGGCCTGGTCCAGGACAAGCTCAGCCGCCTGGAGCGCCACGACCACAAGATCGTCGGAATGGAGGTGGAGCTCTTCCACGAGCCGAACCGCCGTCAGCAGAAGTCCTGCCAGCGCGTCGAGATCACCGGGCGCGGCGGCTGCGGAGCCGTCGCCCGCGCCGAGGCCTCCGCCGCCGACTTCTACGCCGCGCTCGACATGGCCGTCGGCAAGCTCGCCGAACGGCTGCGCCGCTCCCACGACCGCCGCAAGCCCAGCCGCCGCGACCGCGTGGCCGCCTCCCGCGCCGCCGCCGACGCCTCGGCCGTCGCGCTGATGGAAGCGGCCCCTCCCGTCACCGACACCATCCCGGCACCGCGCAGCCACGACGAGTCCCTGACCGACGACGAGCTGCTCCGGCTGGAGGAGCAGTGGGAGGCCGAGTACCGGCCCGGTCGGATCGTGCGCGAGAAGACCCACCCGGCCACCCCGATGACCGTCGACGAGGCGCTCTCGCGCATGGAGCTCGTCGGTCACGACTTCTACCTGTTCTCCTGCAGTGACACCGGTCGCGCCTCGGTCGTCTACCGCCGCCGCGGCTACGACTACGGCGTGATCCGGCTCGACGGCTGACGGCACACGACCGGCGGTGGCCGCGCCGCGACGGGGTGAGCTGTCCCCGCCGCGGCGCGGACCTGCCACGGCGTGCCCGTACCATGGTCGGCGGGGTCCGCCCGCCGCGCCGCGCCGGTGCCGCGCCGGTGCCGTTCACGGCGCCGACCGGGTGCCGGGCGTGCGCGGAGACCGTGGTGGGGCCCCGTGACCTGACCGCGACGTGAATGAGGTCGGCAGTGCCCTTCCTGAGTCGACTCCTCCGGGCCGGCGAGACCAAGCTGGTGAAGCGGCTCGCGAAGATCGCCGCGCATATCGACGGACTGGAGCCCGATTTCGAGGGCCTCACCGATACGCAGCTGCGCGCCAAGACCGACGAGTTCCGCCGTCGCCACGCCGACGGCGAGTCGCTCGACGAGCTGCTGCCCGAGGCCTTCGCCACCGTGCGCGAGGCCGCCCGGCGCACGCTGGGTCAGCGTCCGTTCACCGTGCAGCTGATGGGTGCCGGTGCGCTGCACATGGGCAACGTGTCGGAGATGGGCACCGGTGAGGGCAAGACCCTGACCTCGACGCTGGCCGTCTACCTCAACGCGCTGCCCGGCGACGGCGTGCACGTGGTCACCACGAACGACTACCTCGCCAAGCGCGACTCCGAGACCATGGGCCGCATCCACCGCTGGCTCGGTCTCACCGTCGGCGTGATCCTGTCGGAGATGACCCCGGCGCAGCGCCGCGAGCAGTACGCCTGCGACGTCACGTATGGCACGAACAACGAGTTCGGTTTCGACTACCTGCGCGACAACATGGCGTGGAACACCGCCGACATGGTCCAGCGCGGGCACAACTTCGCCATCGTCGACGAGGCGGACTCGATCCTCATCGACGAGGCCCGCACGCCGCTGATCATCTCCGGCCCGGCCGAGCAGAGCGCCCGCTGGTACCAGGAGTTCGCGCGGCTCGCGCCGATGCTGTCCAAGGACATCCACTACGAGGTCGACGAGCGCAAGCGCACCGTCGGCATCACCGAGGAGGGTGTCGCGCTGATCGAGGACCAGCTCGGCATCGACAACCTCTACGAGTCCGCGAACACCCCGCTGGTCGGCTACCTGAACAACGCAGTCAAGGCCAAGGAGCTGTTCAAGAAGGACAAGGACTACATCGTCAACGACGGTGAGGTCCTGATCGTCGACGAGTTCACCGGTCGTGTGCTCGCCGGCCGTCGCTACAACGAGGGCATGCACCAGGCGATCGAGGCCAAGGAAGGCGTCGAGATCAAGCCGGAGAACCAGACCCTGGCGACGATCACGCTGCAGAACTTCTTCCGGCTCTACGACAAGCTCGCCGGCATGACCGGTACGGCCCAGACCGAGGCCGCCGAGCTCCACGAGATCTACAAGATGTCGGTCGTCTCGATCCCGCCGAACCGGCCGCGGGTGCGCGCCGACCAGGCCGACCTGATCTACAAGACCGAGCCCGCGAAGTTCGAGGCGGTCGCCGACGACATCGCCGAGAAGCACGAGAAGGGCCAGCCGGTCCTGATCGGTACGACGAGCGTCGAGAAGTCCGAGTACCTGGCGACGCTGCTGTTGCGCCGCGGCGTGCCGCACGAGGTGCTCAACGCGAAGAACCATGCGCGTGAGGCACAGATCATCGCCCAGGCCGGGCACGCGGGCGCCGTCACCGTCGCCACGAACATGGCCGGTCGCGGTACCGACATCATGCTCGGCGGCAACCCCGAGTTCCTCGCCGACCTGGAGCTGCGCAGCCAGGGCCTGGACCCGGTCGAGACCCGTGAGCAGTACGAGGCCGCGTGGGACGCGGTGCTCGACCGCATGCGCAAGCAGGTCAAGGCCGAGGCCGACGAGGTCCGCGCCGCGGGCGGGCTCTACGTGCTCGGCACCGAGCGCCACGAGTCCCGCCGCATCGACAACCAGCTGCGCGGCCGGTCCGGCCGTCAGGGCGACCCGGGCGAGTCCCGCTTCTACCTGTCCCTCGGCGACGAGCTGATGCGCCGGTTCAACGGCCAGGTCGTCGAGTCGATCATGAACCGGTTCAATCTGCCGGACGACGTGCCGATCGAGGCGGGGATGGTCACCCGCGCGATCCGCAGCGCGCAGACCCAGGTCGAGCAGCAGAACTTCGAGATCCGCAAGAACGTCCTCAAGTACGACGAGGTGCTCAACCAGCAGCGCAAGGTCATCTACGACGAGCGCCGCCGGGTCCTCGACGGCGAGGACGTGCAGCGCCAGACCCGCAACATGCTCGAGGACGTCATCCACGCCTACGTCGCCGGCGCCACCGCCGAGGGCTACTCCGAGGACTGGGACCTCGAGAAGCTGTGGACGGCGGTCAAGGGTCTGTACCCGATCCAGCTCGACTGGCGCACCGTCGCCGACGACATCGACGACCTGTCGGCCGAGGAGCTCGAGCGGGTCATCCTCGCCGACGCCGAGGCCGCGTACGCCCGGCGCGAGGCCGAGATCGACGCGTTGATCGGCGCCCAGGGCGGGATGCGCGAGCTCGAGCGCCAGGTCCTGATGCAGGTCATCGACCGCAAGTGGCGCGAGCACCTCTACGAGATGGACTACCTCAAGGAGGGCATCGGGCTCCGGGCCATGGCCCAGCGCGACCCGGTGATCGAGTACCAGCGCGAGGGCTTCGACATGTTCTCCGCGATGCTCGAGGGCATCAAGGAGGAGACGATCGGGCACCTGTTCAACGTCGTCGTCCAGGTGCAGCAGCCGGCCGCCCCCGTCCAGGAGGCCGAGCCGGAGACGACCGAGATCCCGGTCGTGCGCCGGGTCCCGGCCGAGGAGCCCGCCGAGTCCACCGTGGTCCTGCCGAACCTGTTCCGCACCAGCCCGCCGCA
The DNA here is from genome assembly GCF_024124365.1 of Pseudonocardia sp. McavD-2-B. Classification (NCBI taxonomy): domain Bacteria; kingdom Bacillati; phylum Actinomycetota; class Actinomycetes; order Pseudonocardiales; family Pseudonocardiaceae; genus Pseudonocardia; species Pseudonocardia sp. McavD-2-B. The sequence goes on along the minus strand of NZ_JAMXSG010000379.1, from coordinate 181 downwards.
GAACCTGCAGTACAGCGGCCCGGGCGAGGACGGCGGGGTCGCGCGCCGCGGCGAGGGCGGTACGGCGGCTCCGGGCACCGGTCGTACCGGTCGCCACCAGGTCCCGGCCCGTGGCCGCGGCGCGTCCCCGAACGGCGACGACGGCGTCAACCGCGCCGAGCGGCGCCGCGCGGAGAAGGCC
>NZ_JAMXSG010000378.1:0-4217 GCF_024124365.1 Pseudonocardia sp. McavD-2-B | reverse complement strand
GCGAGCGCGACGGCGCCGGACCCTGGCCCGCCGGGCGCCGGACGGGCCGACCGCTCTGGTCACCTCCGGGAGTCGCTCCGGCGGCAGGTCCCGCGACGACGGGCACCTGCCGGACCGCGGTCGCCGCGCTCCTGCTCGTGCTCACCGCGGCGGTCGCGACGGCCGTCGTGCTGTCGGGGCACCTGCCCTTCTGAGTCCCCGGCCGGGCCCTCCGGTCATCAGGACTGCCGGACGACGGCCGATCCGGGCGCGGCCCGACGATGGCTCATGTCCCCACAGGGGGTTCCACAGCTGGGGCAGCTCGTCGAGCGAGATGCGGCGGATGAGCCTGCCGGCCGGACCGACCCGGGCCAGCGCGGACACCACGACGCCGTCGTGCCCGGTCGGCGCGACCACGACCGCGGCGGTCCCGACGGCGGCGACGTCGGTCAGCACCGGCACCGTCCGGACGAGGCTGACCCGGGCGGCCGGCCTGCGCACCGGCGCCGGGGAACGGCCGTCGCTACGACCTGAACTGATCCGCGACGGCCATGACGTACTCGCCGTAGCCCGAGCCCGCCTGCTGCGCCCCGAGGGTGTGGCAGGCGGCGGCGTCGATGAAGCCCATCCGCAGGGCGACCTCCTCGACGCAGGCGATGCGGATGCCCTGGCGGTTCTCCAGGACGCGGACGTACTGGCCGGCCTCCATCAGCGACTCGTGGGTGCCGGTGTCGAGCCAGGCGAAGCCGCGTCCGAGGTCCTGCAGACGGGCGCGGCCCTGCTCCAGGTAGGCGCGGTTCACGTCGGTGATCTCGAGCTCGCCGCGGGCCGACGGGGTGATGCGCGCGGCGATGTCGACGACGCGGTCGTCGTAGAAGTAGAGGCCCGTGATGGCGCGGTCCGAGCGGGGGTGCTCGGGCTTCTCCTCGATCGAGAGCAGGGTGCCGTCGGGGGCGGCCTCGCCGACGCCGTAGCGCCGCGGGTCGCGCACCGGGTAGCCGAACAGCACGCAGCCCGCGTCGCCGGAGGCGACCTCGGCGGCGCGGCGGCGCAGCAGGTCGCCGAACCCGGCGCCGTGGAAGATGTTGTCGCCCAGCACGAGCGCCGACGGCCCGCCGCGGACGTGGTCGGCGCCGATGACGAAGGCCTCGGCCAGGCCGTTGGGGTGCTCCTGGGCGGCGTAGGTGATCTGCAGGCCGAGCCGGCCGCCGTCGCCGAGCAGGCGCTGGAACCCGGGCAGGTCGTGCGGGGTGGAGATGAGCAGGATCTCCCGGATCCCGGCCAGCATCAGCGTGGTCAGCGGGTGGTAGATCATCGGCTTGTCGTAGACCGGCAGCAGCTGCTTGGACACCGCCGCGGTCAGCGGGAACAGCCGGCTGCCGGTGCCACCGGCCAGGATGACGCCCTTCACCGGGCGGTCCCGAGGTGGGCGCCGAGCCCGTCGCGCCACGGCGGCATCGTCACCCCGGCGCGGGTCGCGCGGGACAGGTCGAGCACCGAGTTCGCCGGCCGGCGCGCCAGGTGCGGCCTGTCCGCGGCGTACTCGGCGGTCGACACCGGGCGGACGTCGCCGGGGTCGCGGCCGCAGCGGGCGAACACCTCCCGGGCCAGTCCGTGCCAGCTGACCGGCTCGCCGTCGCCGGTCACGTGGAAGGTGCCGTGCCGCCCGGACCCGGCCAGCACGACCAGCGCCGCGGCCAGGTCGGGGGCGAACGTCGGCCGCCCCACCTGGTCGTCGACGACGGCGGGGGAGACCCCGTCGCGGGCCAGCCGCGCCATGGTGGCGACGAAGTTGCCGCCGTCGCCGACGACCCAGCTGGTCCGCACGATCACGTGCCGCTCCGGCAGCGCCGCCCGCACCGCCAGCTCCCCGGCTGCCTTCGACGCGCCGTACACCCCGAGCGGGGACGGCGGGGCGTCCTCGGGCACCGGACCGGGCGCGGTGCCGTCGAAGACGTACTCGGTGGAGACGTGGACCAGCAGGCAACCGTGCTCGCGGGCCGCCGCGGCCAGGTGTGCGGGGCCCGCCGCGTTCGCCCGCCACGCCGCGCCCGGTTCGGTCTCCGCCCGGTCGACGGCGGTGTAGGCGGCGGCGTTGACCAGCACGTCGACGCCGGTGAAGTCGTGTTCGGCGACGGCGTCGGCGTCGCCGATGTCCAGCGCCGCACGGTCGAGTGCCACCGCGCCGGGCAGTGCGGCGACCAGCGCCCGCCCGAGCTGCCCGTTCGCCCCCAGCACGCACGCGCGCACGCGCCCACCTCCCGATCGTCGGGGCCGACTCTGACACGCTGGCGGGGCCGGACAGTGAGCGGGGAGGGCACGTGCGCATCGTGGTGACCGGCGGGGCCGGGTTCATCGGGTCCTGTTTCGTCCGGGAGGTGCTGGGCGGGGAGCACCCCGAGCTGGCCGGGGCCGGGGTGACCGTGCTCGACGCGTTCACCTACGCCGGCCGGATCGAGAACCTCGCGCCCGTCGCCGACGACCCGCGGCTGACGGTCGAGCGCGGCGACATCCGTGACCCCCGGCGCGTCGCCGAGGTGCTCGACGGCGGTGCCGACCTGCTCGTGCACTTCGCCGCCGAGACCCACGTGGACCGCTCCATCACCGGCGCCGCGGACTTCGTGACGACCAACGTCGTCGGCACCCAGGTCCTGCTGCAGGCCGCGCTGGACGCGGGCGTCGGCCGGTTCGTGCACGTCTCCACCGACGAGGTGTACGGCTCGATCGCGTCGGGCTCGTGGCCCGAGACCCACCCGCTGGAGCCGAACTCGCCCTACAGCGCGGCGAAGGCGGGCAGCGACCTGCTGGCGCGCAGCTACCACCGCACCCACGGCCTCGACGTGGTGGTCACGCGCTGCTCGAACAACTACGGGCCGTACCAGTTCCCGGAGAAGGTGGTCCCGCTGTTCACCACCCGGCTGCTCGACGGCGGCACCGTCCCGCTCTACGGCGACGGCCTCAACGTCCGTGACTGGCTGCACGTCTCCGACCACTGCCGCGGGATCGTCCTGGCCGCCACGGCGGGCCGGGCCGGGGAGGTCTACAACATCGGCGGCGGCACCGAGCTGACCAACCTGGACCTGACCCGCGCGCTGCTCGCCGTCGTCGGCGTGGGGGAGGACCGCATCGAGCGGGTCGCCGACCGCAAGGGGCACGACCGCCGTTACTCCGTGGACTGGTCGAAGATCCGCGACGAGCTCGGTTACACCCCCCGGGTGCCGTTCGACGAGGGCCTGGCCGCCACCGTGGCCTGGTACCGCGACCACCGGAGCTGGTGGGCGTGAAGGCGACCCCGCTGTCGATCGAGGGCGCCTGGCTGTTCGAGCCGACCACCTTCGCCGACCACCGCGGCTCGTTCACCGCGCCCTTCCAGGGCCCGGCGTTCCGCGACGCGCTCGGGTTCGACCTGACCGTCGCCCAGACCAACCAGTCGGTGTCGGCGCGCGGGGTCGTGCGCGGCGTGCACTACGCCGACGTGCCGCCCGGCCAGGCCAAGTATCTCTACGTGGCCACCGGCGCCGTCCGCGACGTCGTGGTGGACCTGCGGGTCGGGTCGCCGACGTTCGGGCGGGTCGAGGCCGTCGACCTCGACGCCGCCTCGATGCGGGCGGTCTACCTGTCCGAGGGGCTCGGGCACGCCTTCCAGGCGCTCGCCGACACCACCGTCGTCGGGTACCTGTGCTCGACGTCGTACACCCCGGCGGCCGAGCACGGGATCAGCCCGCTGGACCCGGCCCTCGCGCTGCCCTGGGCCGAGGGGGTCGAGCCGGTGCTGTCCGACAAGGACCGTGCCGCGCCCACCCTGGACGAGGCCCTCGCCGCGGGCGCCCTGCCGACCTGGGAGAGCTGCCGCGCCCGCCTGGCGGAGCTGCGCGGGTAGCGGCTCAGTTCCCGGCCCACCCGGACCGCACCGCGAAGTAGGCCCGGACGAACGGGTCGCGCGCCGCCCCTTCCGCGACGAGCGCCGCGCGGCGCTGCGCGACCCCGCGCGTCTCCGCGTCGATCTCCGGCGGCAGGACGTCACCGGCGAGGTCGGTGAGCCCCAGCAGCGCGAGCAGCAGGCCGTCGTGCCCGCCCGGCGCCGTCTCGGTGACCAGCAGCGACGCCAGCCGGGTGCGCAGCGCCCGGGCCGGCTCCGGGTCCTGCTCGGTGAGCAGCACCCGGCGGAACAGCCCGAACCGGCGGTACTCCTGCGCGGCGAGGACCCCGTCGGCGACCAGCTGCCCCACGGCGCCGCC
>NZ_JAMXSG010000377.1:0-4260 GCF_024124365.1 Pseudonocardia sp. McavD-2-B | reverse complement strand
GGCCTCGGCGGCGGCGACGCGGTGCGCCAGGACCGGTTCGACGGCGTCGCGGGCCATCGAGACGGCCGACGCGGCGTCGCGCTCGCGGGTCGCCTCGGCCGCGGTCCGCTCGGCGGCCTCGACGGCGAGCCCCGCGGTGAGTCTGCGCAGTTCACCGACGGTGTCCTGCAGTCGCTCCGCCGTCCGGGCCGCGGACTGCTCGGCCTCGACCGCGCCGGTGGCCTCCTCGGCGGCGGTCACCGAGCGGGCCTCCTCGGCGATCCGGCGGGCCGCGATCCGCGACGCGGTCGCCGCCAGCTCGGTCCGCGCGGCCGTCTCGGTGTCGCGGGCGGCGATCGCGGTGGCCTCGGCGTCGACCATCGGCTCGAGCCGGGACAGCGTGCCGTCGACGAACTCCCGCTCGGTCTCCAGCTCCTCGCGCTGGGCGAGCCGGTCGGCGTAGCCGGCGACGAGCTCGGCGACGTTCTGCGGCTCCGCCGGGTCGAGCACCGCGCGCAGCAGGAAGTCGACGAACGCCTCGTCGGAGGAGAACGAGAACGCCTCGGCGGCCTCGCCCTCGCCGGCGTTCATCGCGCGCTGGTAGCGGAACAGCTCCGGGTCCAGGCCGACCTCGACGAGGTGGCGGGTCCAGTCCCGGTGCCCGGTCTCCCAGGCGAGCTCGGCGTCGGGGTGCTCGCGGTGCGCGGTCTGCAGGCGCTCCCGGAAGGCGGCCAGGGTGACCCGGCGCCCATCGTGGGTGAACGGCAGGTCGTCGAGGCCCATCCCCGGGACCGGCCGGAAGGAGAACCAGGCGTCGGCCAGCTTCTCCGGGTCGCTGGAGGCGACGTGCCCGCGCCACTCCGACACCTTCCCGGTGACCAGCAGCCGCCCGGTACCGACGTGCATCCACTCGCAGACGACGTGCGCCACGTCCTCGGCCAGCACGAAGTTCTCCAGCACCGTGGTGCTGGTGGTCCCGACGACCTGGCGCCGCCCGGGCAGCAGGACCGAGAAGATCAGCTTGAGCAGGACGGACTTGCCGCCGCCGTTCTCCAGGAACAGCACCGACGCCGGCGACGGCCGACGCGGCGTCGAGCGGTCGAGCGCGTCCGGGGCGAACAGGTCCTCCTGGACTGCGACCTTCACCGGGGCCCCGACGCCCCGCAGGTCGAGTGCGACGTCCTGGTAGCGCGCGGCGGTCGGACCGACGGAGAACAGGCGGACCCGGGTCAGCTCATACATCGCGGTCCTCCGTGCGGTGGTCGGTCGGCGGGGTGTCCGACGGGCCGGCCGGATCCGCACGCTCCGTACCCGTATCGGCAGGGTGTCGGTCCCCGGCCGTGTCGCCACCCCCGGCACCGTCCTGTGCGAACTCGCTTACCGGGTCAGCGGGTTCCCCCGACACAGCCCCGCCGACGGGATCGACAACGCCCATCGGGTCACCGGTCACGCCGTCACCCCCGACACCGCTCTGCACGAACTCGCTTACCGGGTAAGCGAGTTCCACGGACACGGTGTCCGAGCCGACCGAGCCGACCGAGCCGTCGGTCCCGGCACCGTTCGCCCCGTTCACCGGATGAACGATGTCCGAGGAGGTCTCCCCCACAGGCTGCCTCGCCGCGGGTTCCGGATCGAGTGCCGACGACGGCCCGGCCGTCTCCCCCGACCCCGGCGGATCGTCGAGGTCGGGCGCGCTTCCCGTCCCGGCCGCGCCCTGAGCACCGGACCCGGGCGCGTCGAACACGCCGTCGTGCTCGGTCACCAGGGTCCCGGCGGCGGTCGCGGCGGGCAGGACGTTCAGGGCCAGCAGCTCGTCGAAGGCCCGCTGGGCCGCGAGCTCGCGCACCTGCACCTGGTAGCGCGGCGTCGTCCGGTAGGCGCCCTCCGCGCCGACCGGGACGAGGAAGCCCTGGTCGGCGAGGAACCGCAGCGCCTTGCCGACGATTCCGCGGGTGGTGGACTCCCCGACGCGGCCGTCCTTGGTCGCGGTGGCCTCCGGACGACGCTGCCAGACCCGCCAGACCTCCTCGAGCTGCGGGGCGTCGGACTCGGGGTCGGCGGGACCCGCGGCACGCTCGTTCAGCACCCGGCAGGCCTCGCGGACGGCGCCGTCGACGAGCTCCACCGAGACCCGGCCGACGTAGGAGTCGTCGCCGAGGTCGTCGGGGCGGGGGAAGGCCAGCGCGGCGACGGCGAGGTGTGCGATCCCGTGCAGGACCTTGTCGGCGCCCCGGTTGGCCAAGGCGGTGCGGCGGGCGTACTCGTCCATCCGGATCTCGAACACCGAGCCCTCGGTCGCGGCGAGCACGATGCCCGGGCCGGTGTCGACGGCCAGCACCACCAGGCCCAGACCGGACGCGACGCGCTGCACGGTCGTGCGGAACTCGTCGTCCTCGCGGTAGCGCCGGACCAGGTCGGCGTAGTCGGGGTCGCGGCCGGGCAGCGCCTTGGGGCGCATGCCGTAGCCGACCAGGCGGGCCGCGGTCTCGGTGTCACTCATGTCTGCGCCGTCCGTCGGTTCGTCTGTCCGCCCTGCACCCCGGCCCGCGCCAGCAGCAGGTCCGCGCCGCCGAACTCGGGGTCGTCGAGGACCGTCCCGTCGTCGACCGCGACCAGCACCGACGGGTCGCCCTGGGTCCGTGCCGTGGCCACCGCCGTCCCGACGGCGTGCATCGCCCGCAACGCGACCAGCTGCGGCAGGTCCGCCCCGGCCGCGCGGGCCGCCGCGAGCGCCGCGGACAGCCGCACCGGGTGCTCGACGTCGGCGGGCAGCACCGCGTCGGCGGCCGCCCACGTGTCCACCCCGAACCGCTCGCGCGGCTGCGGCGCCAGCTCCGGCTCGGGCACCTCGGCGCCGAACGGGTCACGGTCGCTCGGCGGTGTCAGCAACGTCTCGACCAGCCCGCCCAGGCTCGGCACCGACGGGTTCCGCACCCCGGCCCCGGCACCGAAGTAGCCGGTCACCGGGTCGTGCGCCGCCTCGACGGTCAGCGCCAGCGACGGCCGCAGCAGCTGCCCGAACACGTCGACGGCGGCCCGCTTCGGCTTCCCGGAGAACTGCTGGCGGTCCTGCTCGGCGCGGAACGACGCGCCCGCCTCCTGCAACCGTGCCTGCAGCTGGGTGTGTCGCTGGATGCAGTCGTCGACGACGGTCACCAGCTCCGCGGCCTGCCTGCGGCGCCCGGGCTCGGTGGCCTCGTCACGGGCGTCGGCGATGTTCGCCTTGATCATCGTCTCGGCGCGGTAGCGGGACTCGATATGGGTCAGTGCCTCGTCGAGCAGCTGCGGGACGGCGTCGAGCCAGTCCACCGAGCGGACGTCGCGCCGGGTCGCCTCCAGCTTGCGCCGCAACGACTCCGCGTACTGCACGGTCCGGTAGCGGGCCTGCTCGGCCGCCAGCCGGGCGTCGCCGAGACGACCGCGGACGATCAGCGTCTCCAGCTTCGTCTCGGCCGCCTCCTGGGCCGACTCGACGTCGGTGTCCAACGCCCCGACCAGCACGTTGATCGCCTCGTCCGAGGCGCGCAGGTAGATCCCGCCGTCCGGGGCGGCCACCTCGACGAGCAGCTTGAAGTCGAATCGGCGACGCACGTAGCGCCCGTCGTCGTCGGTCGTGCCGTACTCCACGGCGAACCCGCGGTCGATCGACCCCACGTTGATCAGGTTGTCGATCACCCACTGCGCGACGCGGACGTACTCCGACCGCGGCGCCCCCGGCACCTGCGCGCCCACGAACGGCAGCAGCCGCCGGACGACCTCCGCGTGGTCGGCACCGTGGTCGAAGTCCATGGCCAGGGTGACCTGGTCGATCGCCTGCAGGCCGATCTCGGCCATCTGGTAGCCGGTCGCGTCCCAGTCGAGCCGCCCCTTGCGGGCGTCGAGATCGTGCAGCGGCGCCGTGCAGGCCAGGGCCTTCAGCCGGCGCGCCACTCCCTCGTCCGGGCTGATGGTCGACACCCTGACGACTGTAGTTCGGCCGCTCCGGGCCCTAACGCCGCCTTAGGGCTCACGCAGCGCGGCCTTGGGGCGGGCGGCGGCACAGTTCCCACCAGCATCCGGGTCGCACCGACCCGGACCAGCCGGAACCTCTCGGAGGAAGATCACCGTGCGTACCCCGCTCACCGTCGCCGCCGTCGCCGCCACCGGTCTCCTGCTCGTCGGCGGGGGCACCGCCCTCGCGCTCGGCGCGGGCGGCGCCCCGGACGAGCTCACCGTCGTCCCGACCGGCGCCGCGATCGCGCGCACCGCCGACCTGCTGCCCCCGGAGCTGCCCCGCACCGC
>NZ_JAMXSG010000376.1:0-4291 GCF_024124365.1 Pseudonocardia sp. McavD-2-B | reverse complement strand
GGGTCGCCGCCGGCGGGGGGCGTGTCCCCGGTCCGGTCGGCGTCGTCGGGCTCCTCGCCGGCGTCGGGGCCGTCCGGACCGTCCTGCGGCTCGGCCGGGTCGTCGGGGCCGGGGCCGCCGGGGTCCGGGTCGTCGTCGGGGTCCGGGTCGTCCTCGGGGCCCAGGTGGTCCTCGGCGTCGGCGAGGGCGCGGTCCAGCTCGGCCGGGTCCAGGCCGGGCTCGTCGAACGGGTCGCGACGACGGCGGTGCGGCAGCGCGAGCCGGGCGGCGACACGCACGTCGTCGGCGGTCACCGCGTCGCGGCCCTCCCAGGCGGCGTGCGCGGCCGCGGCCCGGGTGATGACCAGGTCGGCACGCATGCCGTCGACGTCGAACCGGGCGCACACGAACGCGATCCGCCGCAGCTCCCGGTCGCTCACCGCGACGGCGGAGACGTGGGCCTGCGCGGCGCGGAGCCGGGCCGCGGTGGCGGTCTCGTCCGGGGCGAAGCGGGCGACGAACCCGGCCGGGTCGTCCTCGAACGCCATGCGCCGCCGCGTCACCTCGACCCGGGTGTCGACGTCGCGGCTGGCCCGCACCTCCACGGTCAGACCGAACCGGTCGAGCAGCTGCGGGCGCAGCTCGCCCTCCTCCGGGTTCATCGTGCCGACCAGCAGGAACCGGGCCGCGTGCGAGACGGAGACGCCGTCGCGCTCGACGTGCGCGCGGCCCATCGCGGCGGCGTCGAGCAGCAGGTCGACGAGGTGGTCGTGCAGGAGGTTGACCTCGTCGACGTAGAGCACCCCGCGGTGGGCGTCGGCGAGCAGGCCGGGCTGGTAGGCGCGGCGGCCCTCGGACAGCGCCTTCTCCAGGTCGAGCGAGCCGACCAGGCGGTCCTCGGTCGCGCCGACGGGCAGCTCGACCAGCCGGGCCGGGCGAGGACCCCCCGCGGCGCCCGCCGGGTGCGGGCCGTCCGGGCAGGACGGGTCCGGCGCGGCGGGGTCGCAGCCGAACCGGCAGGCCTCGACGACCGCGTGCGAGGGCAGCAGCGCGGCCAGCGCGCGCACCGCCGTGGACTTCGCGGTGCCCTTCTCCCCGCGCACCAGGACACCACCGACACCCGGGTGCACGGCGTTGAGCAGCAGCGCCAGCCGCAGGTCGTCGTGGCCGACGACGGCGGAGAACGGGAAGCGGGGAGGTCCGGCGGCGGGGGCGGTGCTCGTGCTCACGCGGGTGAGGCTGCCAGACCGGAGGTCAGCACCGGGAGGTCCGGCGGCGCACCGTGTCCGATCACATGTTCAAGTGACGACGTGTCGAGGTGGAGTTCGACCAGGTCGGCCAGCAGATCCACCTGCCGGGTGCGCTCGGCCGCGAACGACGTGTCCTGCGCCACCACGAACCCGGTCCGTCCCGCCACGTCGGCGAGGCGGGTGAGCAGCAGCCGCCGGAAGCCGTCGTTCTCGGCGAGGCCGTGCCAGTGCGTGCCCAGGACGTTGCCGCGGTCGCTGCCCTCGTCCCCGATCAGGCCGGGGTCGCCGGAGCGCACGACGCGGCCGTGGTGGATCTCGTAGCCGGTGACGGTCTCGCCCCACGCCGTCGCGGTGGGGGTGGCGAGGTGCTTGACCGGGTCGAACGCGATCTCCAGGTCCAGCAGCCCCAGCCCGGCGACGGTCGTGCCGGGAGCGGCCTCGGCGCCGTCCGGGTCGGAGACCGTGTGCCCGAGCATCTGGTACCCGCCGCAGATCCCCAGCACCGGGCGCCCGGCCGCGGCGTGCGCGCGCACGGCGTCGGCCATCCCGGACGCCCGCAGCCAGGCCAGGTCGGACACCGTCGCCTTGGTCCCGGGCAGCACGACGACGTCGGTGTCGGCGATCCGCGACGGCTCGGTCACGTACCGCACGGCGACGCCCGGTTCGCAGGCCAGCGCCTCGGCGTCGGTGGCGTTGGAGATCCGCGGGAACCGGACGACGGCGACCCGCAACCACTGCCCGCCGCGCGGTGGGGCCGGGCGCCCGAGCACCCCGTCGGCGACGGCCGAGAGCGAGTCCTCGGCGTCGAGCCAGAGGCCCTCGGCGAAGGGCAGCACGCCCAGCGTCGGCCGCCCGGTGAGCTCGCGCAGCCGGTCGAGGCCGGGTTCGAGCAGGCGGGGGTCCCCGCGGAACTTGTTGATGACGAAACCGGCGATCAGCGCCTGGTCGGCCGGGTCGAGCACGGCGAGGGTGCCGAACAGGTGCGCGAGCACCCCGCCGCGGTCGATGTCGCCGACGACCAGCACCGGCAGGTCGTTGCGCCGGGCGAAGCCCATGTTGGCGAGGTCGGTGGCCCGCAGGTTGATCTCCGCGGGCGAGCCCGCTCCTTCGCAGACCACGACGTCGTGGCGGGCGCGCAGCCGGGCCAGGGAGTCGGCGACGACGTCGGACAGCGCCGCGGTGCGGTGCCGGTAGGACAGCGCCGACACCTGGCCGTCGGCGCGGCCGCGCACGACGACCTGCGAGGTCCGGTCCCCGCCGGGCTTGAGCAGCACCGGGTTCAGGTCGACCGAGGGGGCGATGCCGCTGGCGAAGGCCTGCATCGCCTGCGCGCGGCCGATCTCGCCGCCGTCGGGGGTGACGACCGAGTTGTTGCTCATGTTCTGCGCCTTGAACGGCGCCACCGAGACGCCGCGCCGGTGCAGCCACCGGCAGATACCGGCGACGACGGCGCTCTTGCCCGCGTCCGACGTCGTCCCCGCCACGAGGACCGCTCCCTGAACCACCACGGCGGGCAGTATCGCCCCGGCGGGACCGTCCGCGGGCGCGGCTACCCTGGGCCGCGTGCGTTTCCTGCTGCGTCCCGGGTGGATCGCGTTCGTCGTCGCGGTGCTGGCCTTCGCCGTCGCCTGCTACACGCTGCTCGCGCCGTGGCAGTTCGACCGGGAGTCCGAGCGCTCCGCGCAGAGCCGGGCCATCGCCACCGCCGACGCGACCCCCGCCGTCGGGTTCGACACGCTCGTCCCGCCGGGCACGGCGATCGGCGCGGACGACCAGTGGCGCCGGGTCACCCTGGCCGGCACGTTCGACCGTGCCGCGGAGACCCTGGTCCGCCTGCGGGTCGTCGACGGCGCACCCGCCTTCGAGGTGCTGACGCCGCTGCGGCTCACCGACGGCCGGACCGTCGTGGTGAACCGGGGGTCGGTCCCGGCCGCGGACCGGGGCGCCGTGCCCGGCTACGCCGCCGCGCCCGCCGGCCCGGTGACGGTCGAGGGCAGGCTGCGCCTGGACGAGACCGACCCGCAGGGCCGCCCGCCGCTGGTCGAGAACGGCACCCGCCAGGTCTACGTGTCGGACTCCCGCTCGGTCGCCGCCGCCACCGGCCTGACGCCGGTCGAGGGCGTCGTGGTGCTGGAGGCCGGCCAGCCCGGCGTGCTGGATCCGATCCCGGTCGAGCCGGTCGGGGGCGGAGCGCCGTTCAGCAACTTCTCCTACGCCCTGCAGTGGCTGACCTTCGGCGCCGTCGCCCTGGTCGCGCTGGTGCTGTTCATCCGGCTGGAACTGTTGCAGCGCAGCGGGAAACGCGAGAAGGCGGGCAGCCTGCGGGACCAGCTCTCCGGCCGCGACGGCTTCGGAGACGAGCCCGTCCCCGCCGACCGTGCCGACGACAGCGCCCCCGGCACCACCCGCGACGCCGCCGCCGGGTCCGGTCCGGGCTCGGGCTGATCCCGCACCGCGCCACACCCGTCGCGGGCCGCCGCCCTGCGCGGTCCCGAGGCGCCACGTGAGTGCGCCGCGCCGGGCTCCGGGGCGCGGTTGCGCAGGGCTCCGGATGCCGCGACCCTTCGCCCCGGCCGAGTTCGCTCATCCGGTCAGCGGATTCACCCGTCCGACATGGTGGCCCGCCGGCCGTGCCCCGCCGGCCGTGCGCCGGGCCGCCCCCCTCCGGGACGGCTCTTTGAACTCGCTTACCTGGTAAGCGAATTCCCACGACATCCACCCTCGCCGACCGGGTAGGCGTGGAGATCGGCCGGACCCACCGGGACCCGGGCGGTGGGCCGCCGGGGCCACCCGAACAGACCCGCTGTCGCCGGAGACAGTTCACGCGGTGAACGGACTCCGGGCGCCACAGCACCGCGGCCGGGGCGACCGGCTCAGCCGCGCCGCCGCCCCAGCACCGCCGCCGTCGCGACGGCGAGCAGCCCGGCCGCCCCTGCCACCAGCCGGGACAGCCGCGCGACGCGGTGCAGGTCGGCCACCCGGGGCGGGTGCCCGTCGCCGAGCGACGGGCGGTCCTCGGTTCCGTAGGCGTAGACCGTCGGCCCGCCCAGACGCAGCCCGAG
>NZ_JAMXSG010000375.1:0-4292 GCF_024124365.1 Pseudonocardia sp. McavD-2-B | reverse complement strand
CGGGCGGCGCGGCGAACAGCTCGTCCTGCACCGCGGCGCGCAGCGCCGTGGCGTCGGTGAAGGGGCCGCGGGCGTGCACCCGCCCGGGCACCGCGGTCGGGCCCTCGAACAGCCGCCCGAGGACCGCGGCGAACTCCCCGGCGTCGGCGCCGGCGAGCCGGTCGAAGGTCACGGTGTCCCCGCCGGCCGTCGCGGGGGCGGCGCCGCGGCGGCGCCCGGTGTGGAAGAACAGCAGGTTGAGCCCGATCGCGACGACGCTGCCCGCGGTGATCCCGGAGCCGAGCACGATGCCCGCCCACTGCGGCAGAGCCTGCGCCACGTCCGGCTGCACGGTCACGAACAGCGCGACCCCGAGCCCGGACCCGACCACGACCACGTTGCGGTGGTCCCGGAAGTCGACCCGCGACAGCGTCTGGATCCCGACGACGGCGACGGTCGCGAACATCGCCAGCGCCGCCCCGCCCAGCACCGGGTGCGGCACGGCCGCGACCAGCGCCCCGGCCTTCGGCACCAGCCCGATGAGGATCATGAAACCGCCCGCGGCGGCGACCACCCAGCGGCTGGAGACCCGGGTGAGCCGGACGAGGCCGACGTTCTCGGCGAAGCAGGTGTAGGGGAAGGAGTTGAGGACACCGCCCAGGGTGGTGGCGGCGCCGTCGGCGCGCAGGGCGCGGGCGACGTCGTCCGGCCCGACCTTCTTGTCCACGATCTCCCCGGTGGCGATCACGTCACCGGTCGTCTCGACCGCGGTGATCATCATGACGACGATCATCGACAGGATCGCGGCGAGCGAGAACTGCGGCCAGCCGAAGTGGAACGGCGTGGTGACCCCGACCCAGTCCGACTCCCCCACCGCGGACAGGTCGACCAGACCGAACGGCACCGCGGCCAGCGTCCCGAGCACGAGCCCGGCGAGCACCGCGACGGTGGCGAGGAAACCGCGGAACAGCCGCTGGATCAGCACGATCACCGCGAGCGTGCCGAGGGCGAGCCCGAGGTACAGCGGATTGCCGGGGTCGGGGGCGTTCGCGCCGCCGACGGCGTCGGTCGCGGCGACCGGCAGCAGCGCCAGCCCGATCACGGTGATCACCGTGCCGGTGACGACCGGCGGGAAGAAGCGCAGCAGCCGCGCGACGTAGGGCGCGGCGAGGAAGGTCACCAGCCCGGCGACGATCACCGCGCCGTAGATGGTGGTGAGCCCGGCGGTGCCACCACCCGCGGCCAGCCCGATCGCGATCATCGGCGAGACCGCGGTGAACGTGACGCCCTGCAGCAGCGGCAGCCGCACCCCGATCCGGCCGATCCCGACCGACTGCAGGATCGAGGCGATGCCGCAGGTGAACAGGTCGGCGTTGATCAGGTGGATGAGCTGGCGCTCGTCGAGACCGATGGCGTTGGCGAGCAGGATCGGCACGACGACGGCGCCGGCGTAGAACGCCAGCACGTGCTGCATGCCGTAGACGGCGAGCCGTCCGGCGGGCGGCACCCGGTCGACCGGGTGGACGGGGCGGGCGGGATCGGTGGTTCGGCTGGTGGATCGGCGCAGGCGCATCGGTGACCTCGATGGGAGCCGGAGGATGTGACGGGGCAGGGCGCGCGGAGGGGGCCGGATTGCGACCTGCATCACCATGCGCCCGGGCCGGGACCGCCCGGCACCGCCGTCTCCGACGAACCCCGGGCCGCTCGTCGCGGGGCTTTCGTAGGTTCCGACAGTCGACCCGGTCATCGGGCCCCCGGCGGGACACCGTTCGGAACCTCCCGGCAATCCCGTCGCAACCCGGGTCCGGACACAATGCGGGGCATGCACCTCAGCCCGAGCGAGCGCGACAAGCTCCTCGTCCACGTCGCCGCCGACGTCGCCCGCAGGCGTCGCGAGCGGGGTCTGCGGATGAACTACCCGGAGTCGGTCGCGCTGATCACCGAGCACGTCCTGGAGGGCGCCCGCGACGGCCGCACCGTCAGCGAGCTGATGAGCAGCGGCCGGGAGGTCCTGACCCGCGACGACGTCCTCGACGGCGTCCCGGAGATGCTCGACTCGGTGCAGGTGGAGGCCACCTTCCCGGACGGCACGAAGCTCGTCACCGTGCACGGGCCGATCGCATGACGCCCGGCGAGATCCTCGTCGGCACCGAGCCGGTCGAGCTGCACCCCGGCCGCCCCCGGCTGACGCTGACCGTGGTCAACGCCGCGGACCGCCCGGTGCAGGTCGGGTCGCACTACCACTTCGCCGCCGCGAACCCCGGACTGTCCTTCGACCGCGACGCCGCGTGGGGACACCGGCTCGACGTCCCCGCCGGGACGTCGGTGCGGTTCGAGCCCGGTGTGGAGCGCGAGGTGACGCTGGTGCCGATCGCCGGGGCGCGCCGGGTCCCCGGTCTGCGTCCCGAGCGGGCCGGCGCCCTCGACGAGCGGAGCTACGAGCAGTGACCATCGACCGCGCGCGCTACGCCGACCTGTACGGCCCGACCGTCGGGGACCGGGTCCGGCTCGCCGACACGAACCTGCTGATCGAGGTCACCGAGGACCGCTCGCGCGGCCCGGCGTCCGGCGACGAGGTCATGTTCGGCGGCGGCAAGGTGATCCGGGAGTCGATGGGGCAAGCGGCCGTCCTGGCCGCGGACTGCCCGGACCTGGTGATCACCGGCGCCGTCGTGCTCGACCACTGGGGAGTGGCGAAGGCCGACGTCGGGGTGAAGGACGGCCGGATCGTCGGCATCGGCAAGGCCGGCAACCCCGACACGATGGACGGGGTCGACCCGGCGCTGGTGATCGGGCCCGGCACCGAGGTGCTGGCGGGCAACGGGCGCATCCTCACCGCCGGTGCGATCGACGCGCACGTGCACTTCATCTGCCCGCAGCTGGTCGAGACCGCGCTCGCGTCCGGGGTCACGACGCTGTTCGGCGGCGGCACCGGCCCGGTCGACGGGTCGAAGGCCACCACCGTCACGCCCGGCCCCTGGAGCATCGGCCGGATGCTGCAGGCGATGGACCACCAGCCGGTGAACCTGCTGCTGATGGGCAAGGGCAACACGGTCTCGGCCGAGGCGCTGCACGAGCAGCTGCGCGCCGGGGCGGGCGGGTTCAAGCTGCACGAGGACTGGGGCACCACCCCGGCGGCGATCGACGCCTGCCTGCGGGTGTGCGAGGAGACCGGCGTGCAGGCCGCGATCCACACCGACACCCTCAACGAGGCCGGGTTCCTGCAGTCCACACTGGAGGCGATCGCCGGGCGCTCGATCAACGCGTTCCACACCGAGGGCGCCGGCGGCGGGCACGCCCCGGACATCATCGAGGTCGTCGGCACCTCGCACGTGCTGCCGTCGTCGACGAACCCGACCCGCCCGCACACCGTCAACACCCTCGACGAGCACCTCGACATGCTCATGGTGTGCCACCACCTGAACCCGTCGGTGCCCGAGGACCTGGCCTTCGCCGAGTCCCGCATCCGCCCGACGACGATCGCCGCCGAGGACGTGCTGCACGACCTGGGCGCGATCTCGATGATGTCGAGCGACTCGCAGGCGATGGGCCGGATCGGCGAGGTCGTCATCCGGACCTGGCAGACCGCACACGTCATGAAGGCCGCCCGCGGCCCGCTGCCCGGTGACTCCGAGCGGGCGGACAACCTGCGTGCGCAGCGCTACGTCGCCAAGTACACGATCAACCCCGCACTCGCCCACGGCGCCGCCGAGCACATCGGGTCGGTCGAGGTCGGCAAGCTCGCCGACCTGGTGCTGTGGGAGCCGAAGTTCTTCGGGGTGCGCCCCGAGGTCGTCCTCAAGGGCGGCTTCGCCGTGTGGGCGCAGATGGGCGACGCGAACGCCTCCATCCCCACGCCCGGCCCGGTCTACGGACGCCCGATGTTCGGCTACGCCCACACCCCCGCCGCGCTCGGCTCGCTCACCTTCATGGCGCCGTCGGCGCTCGAGGCGGGCGTTCCCGAGCGGCTCGGGCTGGCGACGCCCGCGGTGCCGGTGGCCGACACCCGCTCGGTGCGCAAGGCCGGGATGCTGCGCAACGACGCCACCCCGGACGTGCGCGTCGACCCGGACTCGTTCGAGGTGACGATCGACGGCGCCGTCGTCGAGCCGGCGCCGGTGAGCGAGCTGCCGATGGCGCAGCGGTACTTCCTGTTCTGATGGCGGGTCTCGCGTCACTGGTGCTCGCCGACGCCCGGTTCCCCGGGGGCGGGCACGTGCACTCCGGCGGGCTGGAGGAGGCCGCCGAGCGGGGGCTGGTCACCGACGTCGCGTCGCTGCACGCGTTCCTGCGGGGGCGGCTGCGCACCGCGG
>NZ_JAMXSG010000374.1:0-4298 GCF_024124365.1 Pseudonocardia sp. McavD-2-B | reverse complement strand
GGGCGGCGGCTTGGTGCTGACCCGCGCCCGTGGCAGGCTCGTGCTGCGCCGCCGCAGCCGGCCGCGTGACCGGGCGTGACCGCGGGTCCGGTGGAGGCGTCGACCGGGCCGTCACACGGTCCGTGCGAGGGGGTCGGGTGTACGACGGGGACATCTCCTCGGTGCTGGTCACCGAGGAGCAGGTGCGCGAGAAGACCGCGGAGCTGGCGCAGCAGGTCGCCGGTGACTACGCCGACCTCGTGCGCGACGGCCGCGAGTCCGACCTCGTGCTGATCGGCGTCCTCAAGGGCGCCGTCATGTTCATGACCGACTTCGCCCGCGCGCTGCCCATCCCGGCCCAGCTCGAGTTCATGGCGGTCAGCTCCTACGGCTCGTCGACCTCGTCGTCGGGTGTCGTGCGGATCCTCAAGGACCTCGACCGCGACATCGCCGGGCGGCACGTTCTGATCGTCGAGGACATCATCGACTCGGGGCTGACCCTGAACTGGCTGCTGGGCAACCTGCAGACCCGCTCGCCCGCGTCGCTGGAGGTCGTGACGCTCCTCCGCAAGCCGGACGCGGTGAAGGTCGACGTCCCGGTCCGGTACGTCGGCTTCGACATCCCGAACGAGTTCGTCGTCGGCTACGGCCTCGACTACGCCGAGCGCTACCGCGACCTGCCCTACATCGGCACGCTCGACCCGTCGGTCTACGCCTGAGCCCGGCTCAGCCGAGCCCGGGCCCGGCGGGTGTGGCCAGCGCGCGCGGGTCCACCCCGGCCGGGGCCGCGGTGAACGCGGGCCCGCCGGCGAGCGTCAGACCGGCCGGACCGTCGGTGCGGGCTGCGTAGTCCAACGCCCTCGCCAGGTCGGTGTACTCGATGCTGGGCAGGTCCTCGGTGGTGGTGAGGCTGGACAGCACGCCGATCGCGCGGCCCTGCGCGTCGAGCAGCGGGCTGCCCGACTCCCCGGCGACGCCGTCCTGCACGGCGAACACCGCGTGCCCCCACCCGCCACCGACCTCGGCGGCGGCCGCACCGGCGCGCACCCCGACCGTGCGGACGCCGCCGGCGCCGGGTGGGTTGGTCAGGCCGTAGACCGGGGTGCCGGCGGGCAGCGGCGCGGTGCGGACCGCGCCGGGACCTCCGAAGAACGGCACCGCGGCACCCACCGACGGGCGGGCGCCCGCGGGCAGCTCGACGAGTGCGAGGTCGTTGTAGGCGCAGACGTCGGGGTCGCGCTCCCCGCGGGCCTGCATGGTGTTCCACGAGCTCCACGCCAGCGTCCCGGTGACCGTGCCGTCGCGGCCGTGCACCAGCACCGGGGTGCCCAGCGGCACCGCGTCGGAGGTGCAGCCGTCGGTCTCGGTCTCGCCGCCGGTGCCGCCGCAGTGCGCGGCCTGCCCGAGGAAGGTGCGCTCGCCCGCGGTGAACACGAACCCGGCCGTGCACAGGCCCGCGCCGGTGGTCTCGGTGACGGTCCCCGGACCGATCGACCCCGGCCCCGCGACGACGGCCGGGTGCGGCACGAGGTCGCCCGCCTCGGCCCGGGCGGTGGTCGCCGGCGGCGCGGTCACGACCGGCGGCGTCGGTGCGGCGGCCACGGGCGCCGGGATGACGGGCACGGCGACGGCCGTCCCCACCGGCACGGTGAACACCGCCAGTGCCGCCGCGGCGGCGAGACCGGCGGCGAGCACCGACACCGTCCGCCGGGGTCCGGCCACCGCGTGCAGCGCCATCCGATCGTCCCTCCCGACCCGCAGACCATCGCCGCTGGACCGGACGGAGCAGGGCGCCGCTGCCCTCCGCCGCCGTCCGGGTACCGAGCGTGCTGCACAGTTGTCCCACACCACGGTGTCGAGGTGTGCGTCGGGACACCCCTGTGGGGGAACCGGGCAGGTCGCCGGTTCGTTCTCGGATCGGCCGCCCGCTCACCGGGCGGTCCGGCCAGGTCCGTCCGGAGCACTCCACCCACCGTGGGGCTATCCTGGCGGGTCAGGGCCCTCCGGCGGGGCGGTACACCGTCCGCCGCCGCTGCCGAGAACCACTCCCGGGAAGGTGAAGGCCACCCAGGCCGACGTTGCATGGACCGCAAGCGCCTGCTCCGCAACCCGCTGATCTGGATCCTCGTCGCACTCCTGATCTATCTCGGGTTCAGCCAGCTGTTCGACGACACCCGCGGATACACCGAGGTCACGACGTCGGTCGCGCTCTCCCAGGTGCAGTCGGGGAACGTCAAGGACGCCCTCGTCGAGGACCGTGAGCAGCAGCTCCGCCTCACGCTGGACCGCCCGATCGAGGTCGACGGCAACGAGACGACCCAGATCCTCACCCAGTACCCCGCGCAGATCTCCGGTCAGATCTTCGACCAGGTCCGCCAGGTCCCCGGGATCGCCGAGTACGACACCGTCGTCCGCCAGGACTCCTTCCTCTCCACGCTGCTGATCACGATGATCCCGCTGGCGCTGGTCCTGATCCTGCTGTTCTGGTTCCTGAACAACGCCCAGGGCGGCGGGAACCGGGTCATGAGCTTCGGCAAGTCCAAGGCCAAGCAGCTGAACAAGGACATGCCGAAGAACACGTTCGCGGACGTGGCGGGCGCCGACGAGGCGGTCGAGGAGCTCTACGAGATCAAGGACTTCCTGCAGAACCCGGGCCGTTACCAGGCCCTGGGCGCGAAGATCCCCAAAGGTGTGCTGCTCTACGGCCCGCCCGGCACCGGCAAGACGCTGCTGGCCCGTGCGGTCGCCGGTGAGGCGGGCGTGCCGTTCTACACGATCTCAGGGTCCGACTTCGTCGAGATGTTCGTCGGTGTCGGTGCCTCCCGGGTGCGCGACCTGTTCGAGCAGGCCAAGCAGAACGCGCCCTGCATCATCTTCGTCGACGAGATCGACGCGGTCGGCCGCCAGCGCGGCGCCGGCCTCGGCGGCGGGCACGACGAGCGCGAGCAGACCCTGAACCAGCTGCTCGTCGAGATGGACGGCTTCGACGCCCGCGGCGGCATCATCCTGATCGCCGCGACGAACCGGCCGGACATCCTGGACCCGGCGCTGCTGCGCCCGGGCCGGTTCGACCGGCAGATCCCGGTCGGCGCCCCCGACCTGGCGGGTCGCCGCGCGATCCTGTCGGTGCACTCCAAGGGCAAGCCCTTCGCCGACGACGTCGACCTCGAGTCGCTGGCCAAACGCACCGTGGGCATGTCCGGCGCCGACCTGGCCAACGTGATCAACGAGGCCGCGCTGCTGACCGCCCGCGAGCACGGGACGCTGATCAACGGCGCCGCGCTGGAGGAGTCGGTCGACCGCGTCGTCGGCGGCCCCCGGCGCAAGTCGAAGATCGTCTCCGAGCGCGAGAAGAAGATCACCGCATACCACGAGGGCGGGCACGCGCTGGCCGCGTGGGCGATGCCGGACCTGGAGCCGGTCTACAAGCTCACGATCCTGCCGCGCGGGCGCACCGGCGGGCACGCGCTCGTCGTCCCGGAGGACGACAAGGGCCTCATGACCCGCGCCGAGATGATCGCGAGGCTGGTGTTCGCGATGGGTGGGCGTTCGGCCGAGGAGCTCGTCTTCCACGAGCCCACGACGGGCGCGTCCTCCGACATCGACCAGGCCACCAAGATCGCCCGCGCGATGGTCACCGAGTACGGCATGAGCGCCAAGCTCGGCGCCGTCCGCTACGGCCGCGAGCAGGGCGACCCGTTCCTCGGCCGCTCAATGGGCAACCAGGCCGACTACTCGCTCGAGGTCGCCCACGAGATCGACGAGGAGGTGCGCAAGCTCATCGAGGCCGCGCACACCGAGGCGTGGGAGATCCTCAACACCTACCGCGACGTGCTCGACGACCTGGTGCTCGAGCTCCTGGACAAGGAGACCCTGAACCGCAAGGACCTCGAGCGGATCTTCGGGTCGGTGGAGAAGCGGCCGCGGATCACCGCGTTCGACGACTTCGGCGTGCGCACGCCCTCGGAGAAGCCGCCGATCAAGACCCGGCGCGAGCTGGCGCACGAGCGCGGTGAGGTCCTGCCGCCCGAGGAGGACGAGCTCACCCCGGCCGAGGTCGGCTCGGGCGTCGCCAACGGCTACGGCGACGCGCCCGGCACCCCCGGCGCCTCCCCGTTCCCGGCGGGCGGCTCGGTCCCGAGCCGCCCGGACGCCCCCAACGACGGCGGCTACGCCCCCGGCGACGGCGGCCCGGGTCACGGCGGCGGCAACGGCGGGAACGGGAACGGGAACGGCTACGGCGCGCCCGGCAACGGGCACGGCGCCCCGGTCCACGGCCACGGCCGGGCCGGGTCCTACGGCGGACCGGGACAGCCCCC
>NZ_JAMXSG010000373.1:0-4317 GCF_024124365.1 Pseudonocardia sp. McavD-2-B | reverse complement strand
TGCCCGAGAGCCGTCCCGTCGACCGGCCCGGCGAGCCGGCCGCCGTCGCGCCGGCCGGGCCGTGGCCGACCGTGCGACCGCCGTCCCTGCGGGCCGTCGTCATCGGCCGGGTCGCGGCCGGGGTCGCGGCGGCGTGGTTCGGCGTCGTCTACTCGATCACCACCGACGTCCACGCCCGCGCCGACCACCTGCTGGCCGCGATCGTCGTCGGCGGGCTGCTGAGCCTGCTCGGCGTGGTGCTGCTGTGGCTGTCGGCGTCGCGGATCCCGGTGCGGGTCGCCCCGTCCCGCGGGCCGGACATGGGACTGGTGCGCGACCGCGCGGCCGCACGGAAGGTGCTGCGCTCGGGAGGTACCCCGGACGGTGAGCAGCGCAGGCTGATCGCCGTCGACGTGCTCGCCGACGCCCGGCTCCCGCAGGTCGCGGGCGCGGTGTTCGCGCTGCTCGGCCCGCTGGTCATGGCGGCGGTCAACGCCTCGGGGCCGCTCGGCTGGGCCGGCCCGCTCACCGCCGGGCTGATCGTCGTCGTACTGGTGCTGGTCGGATGGCGGACGTGGGCCGCGCACGCGCTGCACCGGCTCGCCGACCGCAGGCACACCGTCCCGCGCTACGAGGAGTCCGGCGCGCCCTGGCGCCCCTGGCCCTGACCCCCGCTCCGGGGGCGCCGCTACAGGCCCGCGGCGACGAAGGACAGCTCGGCCTCCATGTCGGTGCGGGCGTCGTCGCCGTGCCGGTCCAGGGCGTAGCGGTGCCCGATCGCCGCGGCCAGCAGCCGGGCGGCGCCGCGGATCCGATCCGGTGCCCCGCCGCCGGTGTGCAGCACCTCGTGCACCGCGTCCTCCAGCTCGCCGGAGCGGCGCAGCAGCGCGTCCCGGACGACCGGGTGGGTGTCGGCCTCGCGCCACAGCAGGTGGGACAGGACCGAGGACGCGTCGAGCGCCCGGTCCAGCGCGGTGACCAGCGCACGCAGCCCGGCGAGCACGTCCCCGGCGACGGCGACGTCCGCCCCGCGCACCGGGTGCGGGAGCCGTTCGACGAGCGCTTCGAGCAGGTCGGGCTTGCGGCGGAAGTAGTAGTGCACCAGCCCCTTCGGCACCCCGGCACGCTCGGCGATGCGCGAGGTGGGCGTCGCGTCGAAGCCGTGCTCGGCGAACAGCCCCTCGGCCGCGTCGAGGATGCGGTCCCGGGCGGGTGCGTCCGGGTCGAGCTCGTGGTCCACGGTGCGATCCTCTCCCGGACGCTGCGGGGGCCGCGACCCCTCCGGGTCGCGGCCCCTCACCTGGTCGTCGTGCTGCCGGACGGTCAGTGCATGGCGAGCGTGCGGTGTTCCGCGTTCGCCGCGGGCAGCGCCGAGGCCGCCACGACGACCGCGAGGACGCCCGCCACCCAGGACGTCCACGACGCCCCGGTCAGCGCGCTGTAGCCCATCACCCAGGGGGCGAGGAACAGCAGCACGCCGAGCACACCGTGCACCCATTCGCTCGCCACCGAGCCGGGCACGGCGAGCGACCAGAGCGACGTGGCGGCGAGCACCACGCCCAGTACGACCATCGTCCACGCGGCGGCGGCGTTCGTCGTCGTCACGAGAGGCGAGAGGGCCGTCAGCACACCGATCACGAGAGCGGCCCAGTCCTGCCACCGCTGCCAGGTACGACCAGTGGTCCCAGCCATCGTCAGTCACCTTCTCCTGTGAGGTCCCTATGGGGATACCTCCGGTCTACTCTTGGTTGGCCGGCCGGTCAAGGGCCGGGCGAACGGTGGCACAAGTGAAGTGCAAGTCCCCGGCCGGCGGGTGGGCGCACCGTCTGCGGTGTCGAGAGACCGACCGCCCCGAACCCGTAGGAGATCCCGGTGACCACCGCCCGCGACACCCGTACCGCCGACCTGGTCGGCATCACCCTCGCCCACCGCGTCATGCGGGTCGACCTGCACCGGCTCGCCGACGCCGCCCGCGCGATCGCCGACGGCGCGCCCTGCCCGGACCGGCGCGCCCGCGCGCTGCGGACCTGGCTGGAGCACCTGGAGCACGAGATCCACGGCCACCACACCGCCGAGGACGACATCGCCTGGCCGGTGATCGCCCGGCACGCCGGGCACGCCGTCGACCTGGACGAGCTCAGCGACGACCACGGCCGCCTCGACCCGCTGCTCGCCGCGGTGCGGGAGGCTGCGGCCGCCGTCGTCGCCGCGTCACAGGGACCGGCCCGGGCGCAGGCGGCGGGCGTGCTCGCCGACCGGCTCGCCGTCGTCCGCGACGAGATCGACGAGCACCTCGACGCCGAGGAGCGCGACCTGTTCCCGGTGATCGAGCGCCACGTGCCCGCCGACGACTGGGACGCCGTCGTCGCGCAGGTGCAGAAGTCCGGGCCGGGCCTGCGGTTCATGCTGCCGCGGATCGTCGCCGTGACCACCCCGCAGGAGTGGGCCAAGATGCGCCGCGAGGCCGGGCCGGTGGTCGTGCTGATGGAGCGGCTGCTGCGCGGCGGCTACCGCAGGCGCTGTGCGCTGGTGTTCGGCACGTCCTGAGCCCCGGGAGCCGGTGCCGTCGAGTGGTCGGCGACGGCCGCCGAGAGCAGCCGCCGGGCGCGGTCGCGCCACACCGGGGCACCCAGCTCCGCCGCGACCCGCTCGGCCTCGCGCAGGTGGTGGACCCGGCCGCCGCCTGCCGGGTCGAGCAGCCCCTCCAGACCGGCGAGCACCAGGTCGGTGGGGCCGAGCGCGATCGTGCCCGACGACAGCCCCGCGACCGTGCCCGTCCACGGGCGCAGCTGCTCCCGGTACCGCGCGGCGACGTCCCGGTCGGCCAGGCCGACCGCCACCTCGGCGCGCACGCAGGTCCAGATCAGCCAGTAGTAGCTGCGGGCCAGCTCCGCGTCCGGCGCCCACACCTCGCGGGCCCGGACGGGGTCGCCCGCGTGCAGGTGGGCCAGCGCGAGGAAGTCACCGAAGGTCGGCGGCAGCGCGTCGCGGAGCGCCTCGAGCTCGGGGACCAGCTCGCCGAGGCGGCCCTGGTCGTACCGCACGACGAACCGCCCCAGCAGCCCCATCAGCGCCCCGTTGACCTGGCCGGCACCGACCAGCCGGGTCGCGAGCTCGGAGTAGCGCTCCTCGGCGGTGTCCAGCTCCCCCGCGACGAGTGCGCGCAGCGCCGAGAAGATGTAGGCCCAGCCGAGCGTGAACTCCAGCTGGCCGCCCGGGGCCCCGGCGACGGCGGCCTCCGCGTGCCGTGTCGCCGCGTCGAGGTCGTGGCGGCCGGCGGCGACCATGAGCTGCAGGTGGTGGGCCTGCGTGCGGTAGCCGGCGTGCCCGGCCCGGCCGCCGAGCTCGGCCAGCTCCTCCCCCACCGGGGCCAGCTCGTGCCACAGGTCCGGGGCGAGGACGGCGAAGAACCGGGCGTTGAGCGCCCGGCAGCGCAGCAGCGGGTCGACGCCGCGCCCGGTGAGCGCCATGGCCTCCGCCGAGGCGGAGCGGACCCGGTCGTCGTCGTGCCCCTCGATCTCGAACACCAGGGCGGCGAGCAGCCGCACCCGCCGGTCGACGGCGTCGGGCGGGGTCGCCGCGAGCTCGGTCTCGATGAGGTCGATCAGCTCGGCGTCGATGTTCTGGCCCGGCCGGATGGTCCAGCTGACCGGGGTGTCGTAGCTGGTCAGGACGGCGCCGAGCCACTGCGGTGCGGCGGCCGTCGCCTGGTCGACGGCGGTCCGGCGCTCGGTGAGGGCGGTGTGGCCGTCGCCGCCGCGGGCGAGCTCGGCGACCAGCGCGCAGCGCAGGGCGAGCTCGTCGTCGACGCCGGTCCCGGCCCGTCCGGCGAGCTCGACGGCGCGGCCGTAGAACCGGGCGGCCTCGCGGTGCGAGCCGAATCCGGCGGCGGCCGCGGCGGCGGCACGGACCGCGGCCAGGGCCCGGTCCGGCTCGACGGCGGACCCGGCGGCGAGTGCGTGGTGGGCCAGCGGGACCGGGTCGTCGGGCCGCCTGCGGGTGAGGATCGCGTGGGCCGCGGCGTGCAGCCGGGCGCGACGCAGCTGCGGGATGTCGCCGTAGAGGGTGTCGCGGACCAGGTCGTGGGAGAACCGCAGCCGTCCCGGCCCGGGTTCGAGCAGCATCCCGCCGAGCACCGCGGGCTCCAGGGCGTCCAGCGGGTCGGCGCCGTCGGCGGTGGCGGCGAGGTCGAGGGCGTCGTCGGTGTCCAGGTCGCGGCCGAGCACCGAGACCCGGGCCAGCGCGGTGCGGGTGATCGCGGGCAGCCGGGCCAGGCGCCGGCGCAGCACCTCGCGGACCCCGGCCGGGACGGCGTCGGCCGCGGCGGACGGGCCCTCG
>NZ_JAMXSG010000372.1:0-4325 GCF_024124365.1 Pseudonocardia sp. McavD-2-B | reverse complement strand
CGGAGGAACCGGGCTGGCCCGGTGCGCCCGACCCCGCCACCCCGTCTGCCGAGGGCCCGGACCGCGCCCGGGCGGCGATCGTCGTCGCCGGGGTGCTGGGAGCGGTCCTCCTCGGTGCCGGGCTGCTGCTCGGCGGCCCGCGCCCGGCGACGCCGGCCGGGGCCACGGTCGCCCAGTACGGCTACGCCGCCGCGCTGCCCACCGGCTGGGAGCACACCGGCGGCGACCCGCAGCGCCGACGCGTGCTGCTCACCCCCGCCGGCGGCCCGGACGGGGCCGACCTCCTCGTGCTGGAGCGCAGCCCGCTCGGCTACGACGCCGGACGCGAGCCCGACCGGGCCCGCCGCGAGCTCGCCGCGCTCGTCGGTGACCCCGGGCCGGTGCCTGCGACGGTCGGCGGCCGCGCGGTCCTGCGCTGGACCGAGACACCGGGCGACGGGACCGTCGTCGACTGGCACGTCGTGTTCTCCGGAACCGACGAGCTCGTCGCCGGGTGCCGGCGGCCGGTGGGCGCCCCGGTCGCCGCGGCCTGCGCCGAGGTCGTCGCGACGCTGCACCGGGTGCCCTGAGCCCCCGGCGTTCCCGGTCGCGAACGGTCCGCCCGGAACGGCCACGGCCACCGGCGCGCCCTGCCACTGTGCGCGGGCCGGGGGCACCGCGCCCCCGGGCCCGGGGAGCCGTCGACACGGCCGCGCCGGGTCCGATCAGGGGACGAGGTGGGACGTATGGCCGACGGGTTCGGCACGACGACCGAGGAGATGGTCCGCGCGGCGGGCCAGGTGCGGGCGGTGAGCGACGCCGTCAACGGCGAGCTCGGCCGCCTGCGCAGCCGGCTGGGACCGCTGCAGGGCCAGTGGTCCGGCGCCGCGGCGACGGCGTTCGCCCAGCTGATGGCCAAGTGGGACACCGAGGCGCGGCGGCTGAACGAGGCGCTGGGCGCGATCGGTGAGCAGCTCGGCGGCACGGCGACGACGTACCAGCAGCAGGAGGACCAGAACCGCACCGCCATCACGTCGGTGCTCGGGTGAGGGGGAGCCACACCATGGGATCCGACATCAAGGTCACCTTCAGTGCGCTCGAGACGGCGTCGGCCGACACCGCCGCGACGACCGCACGCATCACCTCCCAGCTCGAGGACCTCCGGCGGCAACTGGCGCCGATGGTCGCGACCTGGACCGGCGACGCGGCGGCCACCTACCGGGCGTCGCAGCAGAAGTGGGACACCTCGGCGGCCGAGCTGACCACCACCCTGGGCACCATCGGGAGGCTCGTCGGTCAGGCCGGTCAGAACTACCGGGCCACCGAGCAGGCGAACCGGGCCCGGTTCGCCTGACAGCCGGTCCGGGGGCCCGGACGACCCCCTTGCGTCCGCCCCCGGAACCGGCGGGTACGCTTGGCTCTCGTTGTGCAGCGGTGGAGACCCGCGGGCGCCGTCCTCCGGCGACAGCGGCGGGATCGAGCGTCCCTCCGGCGTCCACCAGCAGCACGCTGAGGAACCAGAGACTAGAGAGTGGGCCGGAACCCGTGCGGACGGCCCACCAGCCGAGAACGACGACGAGGTAGATCCGTGCCCACGTACAGCCCCAAGCCCGGCGACATCCAGCACGCCTGGCACGTGATCGACGCCGAGGACGTGCGCCTCGGTCGGCTCGCCACCCACGCTGCCACGCTGCTGCGCGGGAAGCACAAGCCGACCTACGCCCCGCACGTCGACAACGGCGACTTCGTGGTCATCGTGAACGCGGAGAAGATCTCGGTGTCCGGCAACAAGCGTGCCGACAAGTTCATCTACCGCCACTCCGGCTTCCCGGGTGGCCTCCGCCAGCGCTCCGTCGGCGAGATGATCGACAGCCAGCCCGACCGCCTCGTCGAGAAGGCGATCAAGGGCATGCTGCCGAAGAACCGTCTCGGCCGCGCCATGGCCAAGAAGCTGAAGGTCTACGCCGGCCCGGCGCACCCGCACGAGGCCCAGAAGCCGCAGCCGTTCGAGATCAAGCAGGTCAGCCAGTGACCACCCCGAGCAACGAAGAGGGACAGCCCGTGACCAGCCCCGAGAACGGACCCGACGAGGTCGTCGACGCGGTCGAGACCGAGGGTGCGGCCGCCGAGGCGACCGAGACCGAGGCCACCGAGACCGAGGTCGCCGACGTCGACTACACCATCGGTGACGCCGCCGACTTCGACGCCGACGAATTCGCCGCCGAGGCACCCGTGCTGGGCGACCGCCCGGTCCAGACCGTCGGCCGCCGCAAGGAGGCCGTCGTCCGCGTCCGGCTGCTGCCGGGCACCGGTGGGTTCACCCTCAACGGCAAGCCGCTCGAGGTGTACTTCCCGAACAAGCTGCACCAGCAGATCGTGAAGGAGCCGCTGGTCCTCGTCGAGAAGACCGAGCGCTTCGACATCTTCGCCAACCTCAAGGGTGGCGGCACCGCGGGTCAGGCCGGCGCGCTGCGCCTGGCCATCGCCCGTGCGCTGGTCGAGCTGGACTCCGAGGACCGCCCGCCGCTGAAGAAGGCCGGCTGGCTGACCCGTGACGCCCGCGCCGTCGAGCGCAAGAAGTACGGCCTCAAGAAGGCCCGCAAGGCGCCCCAGTACTCCAAGCGCTGATCGCACACCGGATGCCTCGTCTCTTCGGAACCGACGGCGTCCGGGGCCTGGCCAACGGCGAACTCCTCACTCCGGAGTTCGCCGTTGGCGTCTGTGCCTCGGCCGCCCGCACGCTCTCGAACGGCTCCGGCCGCCGGCCCCTCGCGGTCGTCGGACGCGACCCCCGCGCGAGCGGCGAGATGCTCGAGGCCGCGGTCGTCGCCGGGCTCACCTCGGCCGGTGCGGACGCGATCCGGGTCGGTGTGTTGCCGACCCCGGGCGTCGCGCACCTGGTCGCCGAGACCGGCGCCGACCTCGGCGTGATGATCTCCGCGTCGCACAACCCGATGCCCGACAACGGCATCAAGCTCTTCGCCGCGGGCGGCCACAAGCTGCCCGACGACGTCGAGGACGCGATCGAGCAGCAGCTGGCCGCCGGGCTCGGTGCCCGCCCCACCGGGGAGGGCATCGGCCGCGTCTGGGACGCCCCGGACGCCACCGACGTCTACGTCGCGCACCTGCTCTCCGCCGCGCCCGGCTCGCTGTCCGGGCTGCGCGTGGTCGTGGACTGCGCGCACGGCGCCGCGGCGCTGGCCGCGCCGGAGGCCTACCGCCAGGCGGGCGCGGACGTGATCGCGCTGCACGCCGAGCCGGACGGGCTCAACATCAACGACGGCGTCGGGTCCACCCACCTGGAGCCGCTGCGGTCCGCGGTGCTCGAGCACGGCGCCGACCTCGGCATCGCCCACGACGGCGACGCCGACCGCTGCCTGGCCGTGGACGGGACGGGCGCCGTCGTCGACGGTGACCGGATCATGGCCGTGCTGGCGCTCGCCATGCGCGACGCCGGCGAGCTCGCCCACGACACGCTCGTCGCCACGGTGATGAGCAACCTGGGCCTGCACATCGCCATGCGCGAGGCCGGGATCACGCTGGACACCACCAGGGTCGGCGACCGCTACGTGCTGGAGCGGCTGCGCGAGGGCGGGTTCACCCTCGGCGGCGAGCAGTCCGGGCACGTGGTGCTGCCGGGCCACGCCACCACCGGCGACGGTCTGCTCACCGCCCTGCGGCTCATGTCGCGGGTCGCGCAGACCGGCACGTCGCTGGCCGAGCTCGCCTCGGTGGTCACCGTGCTGCCGCAGGTGCTGCGCAACGTGGCCGTCGCGGACAAGGACGCGGTCGCCGGGTCGGCGGACGTGGCCGAGGCCGTCGCCAAGGCCGAGGCCGAGCTGGGGGACACCGGCCGGGTGCTGCTGCGCCCGTCGGGCACCGAGCAGCTCGTCCGCGTGATGGTCGAGGCGCCCAGCGCGGGCGAGGCCGACGCCGTCGCGGGCCGGCTGGCCGAGGTCGTCGCCGCCGCGCGCTGACCCGCACACGCCGATCGGGGCCGTCACCCACACCGGGGGCGGCCCCGACGTCGTTGTCCGGGGCCCCGGAGCCCTGCCGGGCGTCCCCCCGTCGGTCGCAGCGGGGGCACGCGTTCGCGGTCGCGAACGGGATCGGCGGTTCGGGGGCGGTGCGGGTGCGACCGGGCGCAGGCTGGTCCGATGCGACCGGACGTGCGGCGGGACCCCGAGGCGCTGGACCGTGCCGCGCGCGGGATGGAGGAGCTGGCCGCTGGGCTGACCGCGGCCCCCGCGACCGGGCCCGGTGACGGGGACCGCGTGGTGCGGCTGCGGCGGGTCACGGACGAGCTGACGGCGCTGGCCGACGCGACGCGGCGCGCCGCGGCCTCG
>NZ_JAMXSG010000371.1:0-4338 GCF_024124365.1 Pseudonocardia sp. McavD-2-B | reverse complement strand
CGCGATCTCGCTCTCCCCGCCCGGCTCGGTGAGCAGCGCGGCGAGTGCGGTCGCGGCGGCGGCGGCGACGGCGTCGGGGCCCGCGGGCAGGTCGGCGAGACCGCCGAACCGCTGCGGGGACTCCAGCGCGGCGACCCGGCCCATCCCCCACAGCGCGGCCTGACCGGGGGCGGGGGTGGTGCCCTCGGCGGCGACCGCGCCCCGGGTGACGCACCACAGGGGCGCGTCGATCCCGGCCGCGGCGAGCGCGGCGAGCAGCGCCGACGGCCGGGCGGGCCCGGACGGCAGCCCGGACGTCCCGGCGGCGAGCAGCGACACCACCCGGTCCACGGGCCGGTCGGCGTCGTCGAGGACGCCGAGGGCCACGGTGAGCTCGTCGGTGGAGCCGTCGGTGGAGCCGTCGCCGACCACCACGGTCTCGGCGTCGAGCGCGGTCACGAGGGCGTCGGTCCAGGCGTCGGCACCGGCGGACACCAGCACGAGCGTCCGCCCGGTGACCGCGGCCGCCGGGGTCGGGACCGGGGTCCACGTCTCGCGGTAGCGCCAGGTCGCGGCCGCGGACTCGGCGCCGTGGCGGCGGCGCCACGCGGACAGCGCAGGGACCATCGTGGCGAGCGTGTCGCCGTCGACACCGAGCGAGCCCGACAGGCTCTCCAGGTCCTCCCGCTCGACAGCCGCCCAGAAGGCGGAGTCGGCCGGGTCGGCCGGTCCGGCGCCGCCGCCCGGCGTGCCGGGCTCGGGCCAGTAGCGTTCCCGCTGGAACGGGTAGGTCGGCAGCTCGACCGGCCCGCGGGCGGGCAGCACGGCCGCCCAGTCCGGTCCGGCGCCGTGGACGTGCAGGACGGCGAGGCCCTCGAGCAGCGCGGTGCCGGCGTCGCGGTCGCGCCGCTGGAGCGCGACGACCACCGCTGCCGGGCCGTCGGCCGGTGCCACCGTGTCCAGGGTCTGCTGGGCCGGGGCGAGCAGCGCCGCGTCCGGGCCGATCTCGGCGAACACGGTCGCCCCGGCCTCGTGCAGGGCGCGGACACCGTCGGCGAACCGCACGGCCTCCCGCACGTGACGCACCCAGTAGCCGGGCTCGCCCAGCTCCGGCCCGGCGAGGGCACCGGTGAGCGTGGAGACAAGTGGGATCCGCGGTGCGGCGAAGGTGATCCCCGAGATCGCGGCGGCGAACCCGTCGAGCATCGGGTCCATCAGCGGCGAGTGGAAGGCGTGACTGACCCGCAGCCGCCGGGTCCGGCGGCCGTCGGCCGCCAGCCGGTCGGCGAGCGCGCCGACCCCGTCGGCGTCCCCTGAGAGGACCAGCGAGGCGGGCCCGTTGACCGCGGCGATCGCGACACCGTCGGTGAGCAGCGGGGTGACCTCGTCCTCGGTGGCCTCGACCGCGACCATCGCACCCCCGGCCGGGAGCGCCTGCATCAGCGAGGCCCGGGCCGCGACGAGCGCGCAGGCGTCGTCGAGGGAGAGCACGCCGGCCACGTGCGCGGCGGCGATCTCACCGACCGAGTGCCCGGCGACCAGGTCCGGGGTGCGCCCCCAGGACTCCAGGAGCCGGTACAGCGCCACCTCGACGGCGAACAGCGCGGGCTGGGTGGTGCCGGTCTCGTCGAGCCGGTCGGCGGCCGCCGAGCCGGGCTCGGCGAACAGCGCGTCCCGCAGCGGCGCGTCGAGCAGGGTGTCGAACCGGGCGAGGACCTCGTCGAGGGCCTCGGCGTAGGCGGGGTGGCGCTCGTGGAGCGCACGGCCCATCCCGGCGTGCTGGGCGCCCTGCCCGGAGAACAGGAACGCCGTCCGGCCGGGGGTGCGGGGTGCGGTGCCGCGGGCGGCCTCGCGGATCCCGTCCGGGCCGGCGAGGAGCACGGCGCGGTGGCCGAACAGGGTGCGGCCACCGGCCAGGGTCGCGGCGACGTCGGTGGCGGTGTGCCCACCGGCAGCGCCGACCACGCGGTCGACCTGCTCCTGCAGGGCCGCGGGGGTGCGGGCGGACAGCACCCACGGGACCTCGCCGGGCAGCTCGGCGGCGGCGGTCTCCGGGGCGGGCGGTGCCTGCTCGACGATGACGTGGGCGTTGGTGCCGCTGACCCCGAACGCCGAGACACCGGCCCGGCGGGTGCCGCCGGTCTCCGGCCAGTCCCGGGCCTCGTCGAGCAGGGCCACGGTGCCGGCGCTCCAGTCGACGTGCGAGGACGGCGTGCCGGCGTGCAGGGTGCGGGGCAGCGTGGCGTGCCGCATCGCGAGCAGCATCTTGATCACCCCGGCGACGCCCGCGGCGGCCTGGGTGTGACCGATGTTGGACTTGACCGTGCCCAGGTGCAGCGGGCGGTCGGTGTCGCGGTCGCGGCCGTAGGTGGCGATCAGGGCCTGGGCCTCGATCGGGTCGCCGAGGGTGGTCCCGGTGCCGTGCGCCTCGACGGTGTCGACGTCGGCCGGGGTGAGCCCGGCGTCGGCCAGCGCCTGGCGGATGACCCGCTGCTGGGACGGCCCGCTGGGGGCGGTGAGCCCGTTGGAGGCGCCGTCCTGGTTGATCGCCGAGCCGCCGATCACGCCGTGCACGCGGTGGCCGTGGCGGCGGGCGTCGGACAGGCGCTCCAGCACCAGCATGCCGACGCCCTCGGACCAGGCGGTGCCGTCGGCGTCGTCGGAGAAGGGCTTGCAGTGCCCGTCCGGGGCGAGGCCGCCCTGGGTGGAGAACTCGACGAACGAGTCCGGTCCGGACATGACCGAGACCCCACCGGCGAGGACCAGGTCGGCCTCCCCGTCGGTCAGTGCCCGTCCGGCCCAGTGCAGGGCGACCAGCGACGAGGAGCAGGCGGTGTCGATGGTGACGGCGGGCCCCTCCAGGCCGAGGGTGTAGGACAGCCGGCCGGACATGACGCTGGCGGTGTTGCCGGTGGCGGCGTAGCCGGAGACGTCGTCGGCCGACCGGCGCAGCAGCGTCGCGTAGTCCTGGCCGTTGGTGCCGACGAAGACGCCGGTGGCCGAGCCGCGCAGCGTCGCCGGGTCGATCCCGGCCCGCTCGACGGCCTCCCAGGTGGTCTCCAGCAGCAGCCGCTGCTGGGGGTCCATGGCGAGCGCCTCGCGGGGGGAGATGCCGAAGAACCGGGCGTCGAAGTCCGCGACGCCGTCCAGGAACCCGCCCCGCAGCGTGGCCGAGGCCCCGTCGCCGAGCGCGGCGAGGTCCCAGCCGCGGTCGTCGGGGAACCCGGTGATGCCGTCATCGCCGCGGGCCACGAGCTCCCACAGGTCCTCGGGGGTGCGGACCCCGCCGGGGAACCGGCAGGCCATCCCGACGACGACGATCGGGTCGTCCACGGCGGCGCTCGTGCGGACCGGGCCCCGCTGCTCGGGCAGTGTGCCGAGCAGCTCGCCGAGCAGGAACCCGGCCATCTCCCGCGGGGTGGGCTGGTCGTAGACCAGCGTCGCGGGCAGCGACAGCCCGGTGGCCGCGTTGAGGGCGTTGCGCAGCTCCAGGATGGTCAGCGAGTCGAAGCCGAGGTCGCGGAACGCGCGGTCGTCGTCGACGGTGCGCGGGTCGGCGTGTCCGAGCACGGCCGCGACCTGGGTGCGCAGTACGTCGAGCACGACGCCGAGGCGTTCGTCGTCGGGCAGGGCCGCGAGCCGGCCGCGCAGCCCGGTACCGGTGTCCCCACCGGTGGTGGGGGCGGCGAGCCGGGCGACCTCGGGGAGATCGGCGACCAGCGGCATCGGCCGGACGGACCCGAACGCGCGCAGGAACCGCTCCCAGTCCATGTCGGCGATCGCGAGGGTGGTCTCCCCACCGTCCCGGCTCCCGTCGACGGCCCGCAGCAGCGCGACCGCCGCCGTCTCCGGGTCGAGCGGTTCGAAGCCGCCGCGCCGTACGCGGGCGGCGACCTCGGCGGCGTCGGCGACCATGCCGGAGCCGTCCCACGGGCCCCACGCCACCGACAGCGCGGGCAGGCCGCGGGCGCGGCGGTGCTCGGCGAGGGCGTCGAGGTAGGCGTTGGCGGCGGCGTAGTTGCCCTGACCGGCGGCGCCGATCATGCCTGCGGTCGAGGAGAACAGCACGAAGGCGGCGAGGTCGCTGTCGCGGGTCAGCTCGTCGAGGTGCTGGGCGGCGACGGTCTTGGCCCGCAGCACCCCGGAGTAGCTCTGCGGGGTCAGCGCGTCGAGGACACGGTCCTCGAGCACGCCCGCGGTGTGGAAGACCCCGACCAGCGGCAGCTCGGCGGGCACCGTGTCGAGCAGCGCGGCGAGCGCGTCGCGGTCGGCGACGTCACAGGCGGCGACGGTGACCCGGGCGCCGAGCTCCTCCAGCTCGGCGCGCAGGGCCGCGGCGCCGGGGGCGTCGGGGCCGCG
>NZ_JAMXSG010000370.1:0-4355 GCF_024124365.1 Pseudonocardia sp. McavD-2-B | reverse complement strand
ACCGGCGGAGATCCGACCGGCCCGGCCGGCGGAGACCCGACCGGCCCGGCCGCGGGCACCGCGACCCCGGGAGGCGACCCGGCCGGCGGGACGGTGAAGACCCCGGCCGACCCCGCCGCACCCCCGGCGTCGTCGCACTGCACCGAGACCGCGGCGCAGGAGCTCGGCTGGGGCGCGCCCGCCCGCGAGTCCGACTTCGACGGCACCACGGTCCCGCCGGACTGGCACCCCTACGGCCCCGAGCCCGGCCACAACAAGAAGGGCACCCGCACCCCGGAGGCGGTCACCGTCGCCGACGGGGCGATGACCATCTCCGCCGACGCCGACGGCAACACCGGCGCCGTCAGCTGGCACCCCGGCCAGCGCTACGGCCGCTGGGAGGCCTGCGTGAAGTCGGACGAGGGCCGGGGCGGGATCAACGCGCTGCTGCTGCTCTGGCCGGTGGCCGAGGACTTCCCGGTCGGCGGCGAGGTCGACTGGATGGAGATCATGGACGACTCCCGCCAGAAGACCAGCTTCTTCCTCCACTACGGACCGGGCAACGACCAGGACTACGGGTCGGTGAAGCACGACTCGACGCAGTGGTCGGCGTACGCGCTGGAATGGACCCCGGAGAAGATCACCGCGTACGTGAACGGGAAGGAGTGGTACTCCAACACCGACACCGACCAGTTCCCGCCGCGCCCGATGAACATGACCATGCAGCTGGACTACTTCGGCAACGCCGGCGGCCCCACCGCGATGCACATGGACTGGGCCCGGCAGTGGGCGCTTTCGCAGAGCACCGTGGCCACGCTGAGCCTGCCGCCCGGCTCGGCCGCGACCGGGCAGCCCCGCGACTTCCCCGACCGGAAGCCGCGCGAGCTGTCGGAGCCCGAGCAGCAGGCGCAGACCGCGATGCTCGCCCGCGAGCACCGCTGAGGCTCAGACCGCGGCGTCGAGCTCCGCGCGGGTGGGCGGGTTCGCGCCGTGCCGCGAGCAGGTGATCGCCGACGCCGCCACGGCCTCGGTCAGCACGGCCTCCAGCGTCGGCCGGTCGATGCGGTAGAGGTCGTCGCGGGCGGTCGCGCCGAGCAGCCCGCGCCGGTGCAGCCCGGCCAGCAGCGCCGCGGAGAAGCTGTCCCCGGCACCGACGGTGTCGACGACCTCGACGGTGCGGCCGGGCAGCACCAGGTGCAGCCCCGACGACGTCCCGGCCAGCACCCCGTTCGCCCCGAGGGTGACCACGACGACCGCCGGACCGAGCTCGAGCCACTCGCCGACGACGTCGCCGGGCTCGCGGCCCGGGTGCAGCCAGCCCAGGTCCTCCTCACTGACCTTCACCACGTCGGCCACGCCGAGCAGCTCGTGCACGCCGGGCAGGATCTCCTCCGGCGTCCCCATCAGCAGCGGCCGGAAGTTCGGGTCGTAGCTCACCGTCGCGGTGTCCACAGCGGAGGCGAGCAGCTCGCGCAGCGCGTCGTGACCGGGCGCGGTGGTCAGCGCCAGCGATCCGGAGTGGACGGCGACGACCGGGCCGGCCGGGCCGTCGTCGAGGGCACCGGCGAGCTCGTCGTCGGTCCACTGCCAGTCCGCGGTGCCCGCGATCCGGAAGTCGTAGGACGCCTGCCCGTCGGCGGCCAGCTCCACGATCGCCAGCGACGACGGCTCGTCCGCCTCGACCGAGTGCGACAGGTCGACGCCGTTGTCCGCGAGATGGTCGCGCAGCTTGCGCCCGAGCAGGTCGTCGGCGAGCCGGGCCAACATCCGGGCCGGCACGTCGAGGCGGGACAGCCCGACCGCGACGTTCGCGGGGCTGCCGCCGGGCGCGAGCTCCCAGTACCCCTGCGCGGGGGCGGGGACGATGTCGACGAGGGCTTCTCCGGCGACGGCGATCACTCCGCGTGGCGGGCGTCCGGCAGCTGTGTCGGGCATGGCCGCACTGTAGTGGTCCGATCGGGGTCCCCGGACAGGTCCGTGACGGGTCACGACCACGTCACGGTGCGTCGACACGCACGTGGTAGGCATGACGGATGCCCCGGAAGATCCCGGTCGTGGTGCTGGCCGGATTCCTCGGAGCCGGCAAGACGACACTGCTGAACCACCTCCTCGCCGCGGGCGGGGACGCGCGGATCGGCGTGGTCGTCAACGACTTCGGGTCGGTCGGCATCGACGCGTTGCGCGTGGCCGGTCAGGCCGGCGACGTCGTCGGGCTCGGCAACGGCTGCCTGTGCTGCGAGGTCGGTGAGGGCGGCGTCTCCTCGGTGCTGGAGAAGCTGACCCGCCGCCGCGACGAGATCGACGTCGTCGTCATCGAGGCCAGCGGCATCGCCGAGCCCGGCACGCTGGTCCAGCTCGTGCTCGACGCGCTGGGCCAGCACCTGAGCTTCGGCGGGCTCGTCGAGGTCGTCGACGCCGCGGAGTTCGAGGACTCGCGGCGCCGCCACCCCCAGCTCGACAAGCACGTCGGCATGGCCGACCTCGTGGTCCTGAACAAGATCGACCGGGTGGGGCCGGGGCCGCTGTGGCGGGTCCGGCGGCTGTGCCGCGAGGCGAACCCGCGGGCCCCGATCGTCCCGGTCCGCGACGGCGCGGTGGACCCGGCGCTGCTGTTCGACATCGAGATCGTGCCGGGCCGCCAGCTGATGCTGGGCGAGCGCGTCGACGAGCCGCACTCCCACCACCTGCACGCCGGCTACCAGAGCCTGACGTTCCTGTGCGACGAGCCGCTCGACGCCGCCCGCCTGCAGGACCTCCTCGACGCCCGGCCGTCCGGGCTGTACCGGATCAAGGGCTCGGTGCGCTTCGCCGCCGCCCCGGACCGGGAACGCTGGGACCTGCACACCGTCGGCCGGTACGTACGGTTCCGCCGGAGCCGGTGGGACCCCGACGAGCCCCGCCGCACCACCCTGGTCCTGATCGGGACCGGGCTGGACGAGGCCGCGTTGGAACGCGCGCTGCGCGCCTGCGTCGCGACCGACTCCGACCGTCGCGACGTCGACGCCCTCCTCCCCGTCGCCCGCTACGCCGTCTGACCCGTCTTCCCCTGCTGCTGTTGCTCCCAGTGTCACTTTCGGGGCGTAGAGCGCTACGAGGGTGACCCTGGGGACATGACGCGGGGCTCGAGCGGCGGGTGGGGGCGGTTGGACCCGAGATCAGACCGAGGTGAGGTCCGGGCCCGTCGCCGGCTCGGCCATCTGGGTCAGCGCGTCGGCGGCCCACGCCTCCCCACCGGCCACGGCGGTCCACAGCAGGACACCGAGGGTGCGGGTCGGGTCGATCCGTCCCGCCTGCCACGACGGCGTCGCCGCGAGCCGCTCGGCGCGTGCGCAGAGTTGCCAGGAGGCGGGGTCGGTCGCGGCGATGTCGCGGGCGAAACGGGTGTGCCCGGTGCGGGCGCGGTAGGCCCGGACCGGGTCGGTGACCGCGTGGATGATCGAGAGCACCCCGATCGCCAGCCCGAGCGCGACGGGCAGGCAGACGAGGAACGCCAGCGCCGACCAGGACCAGCTGTTCTCACCCACGGTGAGCGCCACCACGGCGGCGGCGACGACGGCGGTGCCGGTCATCGCACCGGCCGGGAGCTTCGTGTAGACGAGGTCGCCCGCGTCGTCGACGACGTAGTCGGTGCCGGTGATCAGGGCCGGGTCGTACACGCGGTATCCGGTACGGGTGCGGACGAGGGTGGGCAGGCGGTCGGCGGGGGCGCCGGTGACGAAGTCGTTCATGGTCGTGCTCGATCTGTGAGAATGCTGCTGCTCGCGGCCCACCTGATGGCCGTCTCGCCCGGTCAGTCGCCCACGATGCCGGTCGGTGTTACAGATTCACAACGTTCCTCGGCGCGTCCGGTCTGTGACGTTCGCCTCCCCCGCTTGCG
The DNA here is from genome assembly GCF_024124365.1 of Pseudonocardia sp. McavD-2-B. Lineage (NCBI taxonomy): Bacteria > Bacillati > Actinomycetota > Actinomycetes > Pseudonocardiales > Pseudonocardiaceae > Pseudonocardia > Pseudonocardia sp. McavD-2-B. Next base: position 499 of record NZ_JAMXSG010000370.1, on the reverse strand, counting down.
AGCAACCCGGAGGGCTCACCCGGGTGGCCAGGCGTCGCCCCACGCGGTGTCACGGGCGTGCCGGAACAGCTCCTTGCGACTGCGTGGGACGGGTGTGTCCCGCAGCGTCCCGTCCGCCTCGCAGACACGCAGAGTCACCAGTCCCTTGCGTGTGTGCGGGTGCCGGACCACCCGGCCCGGGGCCCGTCCGACGGTGCCGTCGTCGTCACGCACGGCGACGACGTAGGAGAACTTCTCGTCCTCGTGGCCCAGCGAGCCGGCCTTCAGCACCCGGTGGCGCGAGCTGCGCCCGACGCGCACGGCGAAGTGGCACCAGTCGTCACCGGTCACCGGGCAGGCGCCGTCGTGCGGGCAGGGCGCGGCGACGGTCAGGCCCGCGGCGAGCAGCCGGGCACGGGCGTCGAGGATGCGCGCGTGCCCGGCCGGCGTCCCCGGCTCGACGAGCACGACCACCCGCGCGGCCCGGGCGGCGGCGTCGACGACGGCGTCGCGCACCGGC
>NZ_JAMXSG010000036.1:0-29223 GCF_024124365.1 Pseudonocardia sp. McavD-2-B | reverse complement strand
GTGGCAGCGGTCGCGGCGCGAGCGTGCCCGCGCGCACCCCCCGTCCCGACCCGTGGCGCCGGAGTGGCCACCGTGGCCGCACCTGAGCGGACCCCCCGGCCGAAGGCCCGGCGCGGCCGGGCCCGTGCCGGCGAGGGCGGTTCGGACTACACCCCGTCGATCGCGCTGCGCTCGATCGACGGGCACATCACGCGTACCAACGGGCAGGTCATGGCCTGGTACCGGCTCGCGGCGCAGGCGTGGAGCTTCCGCAGCGACAACCAGCGCGAGGTCCTGATCCGCCAGATCGCCGCGCAGCTCGGCGAGCTGCAGGGGCGCTGGCTGCACCTGCGCGTCACCACCCGGCCCTACCCGGTGCACATGTGGGCGGAGTCGTTCGACCAGAACGCGATCGGCCGCATGCCCGACGTGCCCGGCGCCCTGGGCTGGGACGGGTTCCTGGAGGGCGAGCAGCGCCACCTGATGGGGCTGTCGATGGCCGACAAGGAGGTCTTCCTCGGCGTCGAGGTCTCCGGCCGCGGGCTGATCGACCGCTGGGTGGAGCGCGCCGCGCCCGTCCTGGACCGCCTCGTGCCGTCCGCGGTCAAGGCCGAGCTCGCCGCGCTGGAGACCGAGATCAACCACCTGGACGTGCTCGTCGCCGGGTCCGGTCTCGACGCCGTCCCCGCGAGCGCGGAGGACATGGCCTGGCTGATGCACCGCTCGGTCGCCCTCGGGCTGCCCGCCCCGCGCGGGCTGTCCTCGGTGCCGCGCGGGGTGTCGACCTGGGAGCCGGAGGACCTCGCCGCGTTCACCGAGGGCGTCGACCTGCACCAGGAGCCGTACGCGCCGACGGTGCAGGTCGTCGGGCGGATGCGCAGCCAGACCGTCACCCGCAACGTCGCGGTGCTGAGCGTCGGGCTGATGGAGGGGCTGCGGATCCCCGAGATCGACGACCCGTGGATGCAGCACTCCGACCGGCTGCCGTTCCCGGTGGAGTGGTCCGCGCGGATCTACGTGCGCCGCCCGGAGGACGTCACCGGCGAGCTGCAGCGCCAGATGGGCAAGGTGCGCAGCCAGATCCGGCACTACACCCACGACCACGACCTCGACCCGCCCATGTCGCTCGCGCGGCAGGCCGACCGGGTCCTGGAGGTCGAGGACGAGCTCACCACCGGGCTCACCCAGCTCAACACCCGTCTCTACGGCTGGTGGCGGATCGCCGTCTCCGGCCGCGACGAGGCCGAGGCCACCACCCGCGCCCAGCAGGTCGTCGACCTGTACCGGCCCAAGGTGCAGATCGAGCACCCCGAGGCGCAGTACCGCTACGCCCGCGAGTTCATCCCCGGCGAGCCGCTGGCCGCGACGGCCTACCGGCGACGCGGGTCGGTCACCTGGGCGGCCGCCGCGGTCCCGGCCGCGACGGCCAGTGTCGGCGACCGCCGCGGGATCATGCTCGGCGAGACCTGCACCGCGACCCGCCGTCCGGTCGCCTGGGACCCGTGGCTGGCCCAGGAGGTCCGACGCGCCTCCGGCCTCACCGCGATCGTCGGCGGCCTGGGCTCGGGCAAGTCGTTCCTCACCGGGCTGGTCGTCTACAAGACGCTGCGCGCCGGGGCCCGCTGGACGGTGCTCGACCCGTCCGGCCCGCTGGCCGAGCTGACCCGGCTGCCGGAGCTGGCGCCGTTCTCCCGGCACATCAACCTGCTCCGCGCCGACCCCGGCATCCTCAACCCGTACCGGGTGGTCGCCGAGCCGCGGCCGGACCACTTCCTCGACGACGAGGACCCCGAGCGCGCCTGGAAGCGGGAGCGCTCTCTGGCCGCGGCCACCCGCCGTCGGCTGGTGCTCGACGTGCTGTCCGGGCTGCTGCCCTACGAGATCGCCCGCCAGCCGCACACCCGGATCGTGCTGCTCCGCGCGGTCCGCGAGGTCGGCGGCTCGCCCGACCGGCACCCGGGCATGGTCATCGACGCGCTGCGCCGGCACGCCGGTGAGGGCGAGGACCACGCCGGCGTCGTCGCGGACTTCCTCGACGAGCGGCGCGAGCTGCCGCAGGCCGCGCTGCTGTTCCCCGACGAGACCCGCGCCGACCCCTGGCAGGCCGACCGCGACTACCGGCTCACCGTGCTGACGATGCAGGGACTGTCGCTGCCGCGCCCGGGCAGCCCGCGCGAGGAGTGGACCGACAACGAGTCGCTCGGCGTCGAGCTGCTGAACCTGGCGTCCTGGCTGACCCAGCGCACGATCTACGACGCCGACCGCAACCTGCGCAAGGGCGTCGCGCTCGACGAGACGCACTTCCTGTCCCAGGTGCCGACCGGCAAGGTGCTCATCGACCGCCTCGCCCGCGACTCCCGCAAGTTCAACGTCCGCGCCCTGTTCGCCTCCCAGCTGGCCGGTGACCTGCTGCGGGTCTCGGGCTTCGCGTCGCTGGTCAACGCCGTGTTCGTCGGCCGGACCGACGACGAGGAAGCCCAGTCCGAGGCGCTGCGGCTGCTGCGCGTGCCCACCGACGTCGGCTACGAGGAGATGCTCGGGACCCTGTCCCCGCGCCCCCGCCACGACGACCGGCCCGACGACGCGCCCCGCCAGTTCGTCTTCGCCGACGGCCACGGCGGGGTGGAGAAGGTCCGCATCGACCTGGAGGCGCCGCACCTGGAGCACGTCCGCGAGGCGCTCGACACCAACCCCGACGCCGCCCGCGTCGTCGCCCCGCGCCCGCCGGGTGGCCCGGCGATCACCGCACCCGGTCATCCCGAGATGAGCGCACCCGACGAGCCGAGCCCGCTGCCCGCCCGGCGCGCCCCGGCCCCCGTGGTGCTGCCCGACCTCGACGGCGACGAGATCGACCTGCGTACCGACACCCGGATCGGCCCCGGCGACGACGACCCGGTCCTGGCCGGCGGGATCCGTGCCGGTGGGGTGCAGGTCGTGTCGGTCGCCGCGACCGACGCCGCCGTCGGCCGCGCGGAGCTCTACGACGACGAGCAGCTCGACCTGCTCGACGAGCTCGACGACGACTGGGTGGTCGACGAGCCCGCCCCCGCGGACGGCACCGCCTCCACGGACGGCACCGCCCCCGCGAACGGCACCGGCCCGTCGAACGGGACGGCGGCCACGAACGGCCACCCCGCGGCCGCTCCCCCCGACGGGGACGGACGGTGACGGCGGGCCTCGACCCGTCCGGCGGCGCAGGCGTCTGGGTCGTCCTGGGCGTGCTGCTCGCGGCCGTCGTCGTGTCGGTGCGGAAGACCCGCCGCCGCACGCCGCAGACGCCCGGGGTGACCCGCCGCCGTCGTCGGCGGACGGCGGTCCTGGTGGTCACCGCGATCGCCGGCGGCACGCTGCTGCTCGGCTCGCCGGCCATGGCGCAGGCGCTGGACTGCAAGTCCCCGCCGGAACCGGACCGCCCCGGCACCGGGCTGGTCGGCTCGCTGGACCGGCCCTCGGCGCTGCACGGGGAGGCCGGCAGCGTCTACGAGGAGGTCGGCTACGCCGGTCTCGTCTGGCACAACTACGACCTGGGCTGCGCCACGTCGGGCGTGCTGAACCCGTCGGTCACCACCGACACATGGCTGGGCAACCAGGTCTTCAACCTGGCGAAGCTGACCGTCGGTGGGGTGAACTGGGCGCACTACCTCATCGCCGACGGCGGGTCGCTGTTCGCGCCGCTCGACCAGGTCATCACCACCGCGACCCGGGCGATGTACGAGACCGTGTTCACCACCTGGGTGGGCCTCGGCCTGCTCGGGTTCGCGATCATCGTGCTGCTGCTGGCGATGCGCGGGGAGCTCGCGCGCCAGGCCCAGCGCACCGGCATCGCCGTACTCGCGCTGATGCTCGGATCCGCCGCCTACCTCGCACCGGTCGACTGGTCCCGTGCCGCGGACAACCTGCTGCTCGACGGCGTCACGCAGATGCAGGAGGGCTTCCTCGGCCAGGTCGGGCTGGGCACCCGCGACACGCTCCCGACGGTGCTCGTCGACCAGGTCGCCTACCAGAACTGGCTGCGCGGCACGTTCGGCGCGCCGGACGTCCCGCAGGCCCAGGAGCTGGGCCGGGACCTGCTGCGGGCGCAGGCGTTCACCATCGACGAGATCGACCAGGGCCAGGACACGTCCGAGACGGCGGAGCGCAAGAAGGGCGAGTACGCCGCGCTCGCCGACCGCATGGGGGACCGCTACCCGTACTTCACCGGGGCCTCCGGCAGCCGGATCGGGGCCGGGACGCTCGCGCTGATCCAGGCCGCGTGCATCGCGCTGTTCCAGCTGCTGTCCAAGGTCCTGGTGCTGGTCGCACTGCTGGTCATCCGGCTGATGGTGGTGACGGCGCCGGCGATCGCCGTCGTCGCGCTGCTGAAACCGGACGTCATCCCGGCGATCCTGCGCATCGGCGGCGCCGCGATCGTGAACACGCTCGTCGTCGGGGCGCTGGCCGGGCTGCACGCGCTGCTGGTCGTGTCGCTGTTCGCCCCCGGGTCCGGGGTCGACCTGTGGCTCGCGCTGCTGGTCACCGGCGTGGTCACGCTCGTGCTGTGGGCGGTCGCGCGGCCGTTCCGGCGGCTGGTGTCGATGGTGACACTGACTCGTGAGCAGTTCGGCGGGATCGTCCCCGGCATCAACGGCGGCCCGGTGTCGCGGGTGTGGAACCGGATGCGCGGCCCGAACGACGCCGACGAGCGCCAGTCCCGCTGGTGGTCCGAGCGCGGCGGCCCCGGCGGGTCCGGCGACCCGGGTGCGGCGCGACCGGAGGCCGAGACTGCGGCCGGGCCGGGGGCCCGGGTCCGTCGTCGCGCGGCACCGGACGTGTCCTCGCCCCAGGCGGCCCGGATCGCCGAGCCGCGCCGCGGGGCACTGCCGGTCGGGGCGACCGGGCGGCCCGACACCGGGTTCGGTACGCGGGTCGACCCCGGCGAGGTCGACGACCGCTCCATCTACCGCCGCGACGACGCGGGGCCCCGCCGCCCCGGCGATCCGACCCCGGTGACCCCGGAGCTCGTCGACGGCGTGCCCGTCTACAAGATCTACCGCCCGCGGGCGGCCCGCACCGGCGGCGACCGTGCCGATTAGGTCCTCCCGCGGCCGCGCCGGCGCCTACCGCGCGGTGTGGCAGTGGCCGCTGCGCTCCCCCGCCCGGCTCGCCGTGACGGTGGTGGTCCTGGGCGGGCTCGTGTTCGGACTGGTCTCGCTCGGCGGTTCCGGCGGGGCGGCGTCCGGCGGCCTGATCGCCGGGGGCGGCTCCGGCGGCAACCGGTGGGACAGCGGGTCGTCCGGCGTCTCCGCGACGCCCACCCCGACGCTGCTGCCGCCGGTGCCCGAGCTGACGCCCGAGGCACTGCCGGTGTCGCAGGCCCCACGGCAGGCGCTGGAGACGGCGCGCGTGTGGGCGGCGGCCTGGGTGAACCACCCCGACGGGATGACCTCCCAGCAGTGGGTCGCCGGGCTGCGGCCGTACACGACCGACGAGTTCCTCGGCGTGCTCGCGGGCGTCGACCCGTCGAACGTGCCCGCCTCCCGGGTCACCGGGCCCGCGACCCCGACCCGGGTCGCGCCGAAGAGCATCGAGGTCACCGTGCCGACCGACACGCTGACCCTGCGGATCCTGGTCGTCGACACCGAGGCGGGCTGGAAGGTGTCCCGCTACGACCGGGCATGAGCACCCCGCTGACGCGTGCGCTGCGGCCGCTGCGGCTGCTGCTGCCGTTCCTCGCGATCGGGATGGCGCTGGTGCTGTTCCTGACCGTCGGCTTCCTCGCGTTCAGCCCCAACCTCGGGGGCGGCCGGTCGAACGCGGCCTGGTGCGACACCGGGATCTCGACCGCGACGGTCGGCCGTGGCGGCGGGGGAGCCACCTTCGAGACGCTGTCCGACGAGCAGAGGCAGAACGCCGCCGCGATCATCTCGGTCGCCAAGGACATGCAGCTCCCGCCGAAGGCGTGGCTGATCGCGCTGGCCACCGCGATGCAGGAGTCGACGCTCCGCAACATCGACTACGGGGACCGGGACTCGCTCGGGCTGTTCCAGCAGCGGCCGTCGCAGGGGTGGGGCACCCCCGCCCAGGTCACCGACCCCGCCTACAGCAGCCGGATCTTCTACGAACGGCTGATGGAGGTGCCGGGCTGGGACTCGATGCCGGTCACCAAGGCCGCGCAGACCGTGCAGCGCTCGGCCTTCCCCGACGCCTACGCCAAGTGGGAGGGCCTGGCCGCGTCGCTGGTCGAGAACATCGGCGATGTCGCCAACCCGACGGGCTGTGCCCCCGGCACGACCGGCGCGCTGCCCCCGGGTGTCGCCGGGGCCGCGATCGGCTTCGCGCTCGGCGAGCTCGGCAAGCCCTACGTGTGGGGCGCGACCGGACCGGACTCCTGGGACTGCTCCAGCCTGCTGCAGGCGTCGTACCGGGCGGCCGGCGTCACGATCCCGCGGGTGTCGCGCGACCAGTACAACTCCGGCGGCCACCTGCCGGTCCGGGACATGCAGCCGGGCGACTTCCTCTTCTACGCCCACGACACCTCGGACCCGACCACGATCTACCACGTGATGATGTACCTGGGCGACGGCAGGATGGTCGAGGCACCGAACCGCAACTTCCCCGTCCGCGTGCAGCCGGTGTCGTGGGAGTTCGGCGATCTCGTCCCGCTCGCCACCCGGCCGGGGACCACGCCGAACCCCGCCTGAGCGGGGTCGAGGCGCCATCATGAGAGGCATGCGCTCCCCGCTCTCGGACTATCTCGACTCCGCGGCGCCCGGTGCCTGCCCGGACCACCTCGTCGTGCCGCGGTCACTGGCCCAGTCGATGCCGCTGCGCTGGCAGCAGGTCTTCGTCGGGCTGCTCGCCGACCTGCACGACGCCTACCCCGGCGTCGACTGGCCGGAGTACGCCGTGTCCGCGGTGCGGGCCGAACCGTTGACCGAGCTCGACGACGCCCAGCTCGCCACACACGGCTACGTCACCGAGCTGGGGCCCGACGGCGACCTCGAGTACCGCGACGCCGACGACCGCGTCGTCCCCGGGTCGCTGCCCGTCCGGGTGGAGGTGCCCGACACCGTGCCGCCGGCGTCGGCGGGGCAGGTGCCGCGGGGGACCGTCGTCCTGCGCTGACCGCGCCCCCGCTCGCCGCTTCACTGCGCGCGCCGGTCGGGCCCGGCCCGGTGCGCGGGGGCGTCGCCGAGATGCACCACAGCGGGAATCGTCGATCTCCACGGCCCGCTGAGCTGCATCTCGGCGTGCGGCAGGGACACCTCCCCTGCGGAATCCGCTCACCCGGTGAGCGAGTTCCGGCCACCTCTCACCAGGCCCGGTGCGTCCCGACCGGCGCGCGACGGCGCTGCGCCGCGTCGGCGAGCCGGTCCAGCTCGCGGACCAGGTACGCGGCGTCGGCCGGGCCGGCGTGCACGACGGCGTCGTCGGGGAGCGGGCCGCCGACGACGTCCGGGGTCGGGCGCCGCTGCACGTAGCAGCCGTCCGCGGTGGCGTGCACCAGCAGGACCCCCGGCGCGCGGCACGGGTCGGGTCCCTTCCGGCCGGCGCCGAGCTGGGCGACGCCCTCGACCTGCCCCATCCGCCGCAGCATCTCGGCCTCGGCCGCGCTGCAGCCCCGCCGCAGGAGCTCGTGGACGAGCCGGTCGGCGTCGCCGTCGGCGCGCTCGGCGGCCTCGCCCAGCAGCGCGACGGGGATCCGCACCCCGGCCCCGGGGCCGGGCACGACCTCGCCGAGCAGCTCGACCAGGACGGCCGACGCGTCGTCGGGCGGGACGCGGAGCAGCGCGACGTCGTCGCCGATCCGGGTGGCCAGCACCGCGTGCCCGGCCCGCCGCGCGACCAGCGCCCGCTGCCACGACGGCGGTGCGACCACGAGGTCGTGCTGGAACTCCGGTGCGACGACCGTGCGCAGGTCGTCGACCAGGTTCGGCTCGAACGCGGTGCCGGTGAACAGGCCGCGCGCGGCGAGGGTGTCGAGACACCCCCGCACGACACGGGCCCGCTCGACGTCGGTGAACCCGGGGCTCAGCAGCTCCAGGACTGCGGGGTTGCGACCGAGGTCGAGCAGGTCCCGGGCGACGTCGAACTCGGCGGCGGTGAGGACGGCGGCGCGATTCCAGTCGATCATCGGTGGGGCTCCTCGGGGGCCAGGACGGCGTCGGTCGCGGCGATCTCGATGTCGAACACCTCATCGGTGGGGACGACGTAGCGGTTGCGGTGGTCCCGGGTGTCGCGGCTGCCCGCGCCGCCGGCCATCGGGCCGTAGCCGCCGGGGGCGCCGCCGCGTCCGGTGGTCTCGCCGGGGCGGGCGGACCAGGCCGCCTCGGCGGTCCGGACACCGGGACCGAAGGGCTCGTACGGTCGTCCGCCACCGGATCCCGTGCCGCCGGGGAGGCGGTCGCCGTACCCGGGACCACGGGCCGACGGCGGGAGGAGCGGCTGGGCCCGGGTCCGTTCGTCGAACCGGTGCCCGAGGTCGACGCGGGTGGCGAGCGGGTCGGGACCCGGTGTCGTCGTCGGGTACGGGCCCGGGGGCGCCGCCGGCCGGTACGGGTCCGGGGCGGGCGTGGCCGGCGGGTCGAGATGCTGGGGTGCGACGACGTCGACCGGCCCGGGAAGCCCGGTGCCCCGGTCCCGGTCGGCCACGCCGTCGCCGGTGGTCCCGGGACCACCGGGCCCCGCGGTTCTCCCGACGTCCGGCGTGCCGGGGCCCGATCCGACGAATCCCGATCCGTCGGTCCCCGGCCCGCCGGGAGCACCGACGCCGTCCGGTCCGGGACGTGCCCCGCCGCCCGGCTGATCCGGGGCGCCGGCTCCCGGACCGCTTCCGCCGAGAGGGGCGGCTCCGCCGCCGGCCCCGACACCGGCCGGGCCGGGACCGCCGGCCCCGGCCGGGCCCGGTGCCGGACCTCCCGCACCGGTGGACGTCGAGGCCGACGCCGGGTCGACGGTGCGGAAGCGATCGTCGATCGCGGACGCCGTGTCGAGATGCTCCTGGAGAGCGCGGTCGGCCTCCTCGCTGTGCCGCTGGTCGCGTTCGAGCGAGGTGACGTAGTCGGCGACGGTGGCGCTCAGCCCGGTCAACGGCGTGCTCGCCAGCAGGTGGAGGTTGCGGACGCCGCTGGTGAAGATGCCCGGCGGGGTGGGGTCCAGGGCGGCGATGGCGGCCTGGGTGCGGTCGAACGACTGCCCGTAGGCGTCCAGCTGGGTCGCGCCGTTCGCGGTGACGGGGGCGGTGCACAGCATCGAGGTGGTGATGCCGTCGAGGGACTGCTGAGCGACGGCCGCGGCGGGGCCCTGCCAGGAGATGCCCAGCTCGGCCATGCGCTTCCGGGCCTCGTCCGATGCGGAGCGCAGCTCGGCGTCCGCGGTGCGGAGTGCGGCTGCGGCGTCGGAGACCGCCGTCGAGCCGGGTTTTCCGACCACCCAGGCGTACTTCTCCTGGAGGGACCTGGCAGCGAAGTTGAAGCCCTGTGAGAACGCCATCGTCTGTCCTGGAGTACCGCGGGTCTCAGATCGTGAACGAACGAGCGATGGCGTCCTCGCCGAGCTCGAAGACGACCGCAGTCGCTCGGAGTCGTCGAACCGCTTCCTCCAACTCGGTCTGATGCTGCGCGTGCGTCGCGATCGTCCGCTCGAACCTGTCCTGGAACGCCGGTGTCGCGACTCCCGAGATCGGGTCGTCCCCGCAGGGACCGACCCGTGTCCTCTGCGCGCTGCGGAGAGATTCTCGAATGGCGATGATCTGGGCGGACAGGGCGCGACCTACCTCGAGCACGTTGTCCGGCGAGATCTGGCTCATTAAGGCGTCCGACGAGCCCACGGTCCCTCGCTGGGTCTGTTCCACGGCCGGAACGTAGGTGCGCCAGCTCCCGGAGACAGCGGTTTCCGCAGCGCTCGTCGCGATTGCGAAGTCGCGGAGTCGGATCAGCGATGGATGAGCGAGGGCAGAGCGGCAGCGGCCACGGCGCGGGCCCTCGTGCACAGGTCGCGGTCGGTGGTTCCGGAACGCTGGAGGTTCGACGACGTCGCCATGGCCTGTGCTCGCAACGACGTCGCGTCGTCGATGTCGACACCCACCTCGCACGAGGGGTACGAGCTCGACGGATACACGGTCTCGGCGGCGCGGTATCCCGACACGTCGACCGGTGCCGTTCCCGGAACGGACAGGAGCTGAGACGTCGGAACCGGGATGAACTGCAGGTTGACGTCGACCCCCGCCGGGTCTGTGCCCAGGTATCCGCAGGTCGGGGCAGGACGACCTCCGATCGTCGCGTCGTCGACCTTGCCGGCCCCCAGATCGAGGTCCGAGCGCTGTGCGGTGTCGAGCAGCTCGCACGGATGGCGTCCGCTCACATCGATGGCGGCCGGGCGCGCGGGCACGGTGGGGTCCGCTACGAGACCTGGCGGCTGTGGCATGCAGGAGGTGAGCCCGACGATCACAGCGGCGCCCACGACGCCGAGGGCCGTGCGACGCGCAGCCGGTACGAGCACGGTGATCCTCCGTCGACGATCGAGCGGCTACAGGCTAGCCCGCCCCACCCCCCGTCGACGGCCGTTCGGACCACCCGCGAACGTCGTGGATAAAAGTTGAGTCCCTCGGGAACAAGTCTTCCGGGTCCCTCGTTGACCCCATGAGAGCAAGTTGAGCAGGACCCACTCAAGGGCGATGCGCGAGGCGCTCCCCGGCCTGGTACAACTTGAGCCGGACGCACTCACACCCCACACATCTCGGAGGCAGTCACCATGGCTCGTACGGTCGGTATCGACCTCGGGACCACCAACTCCGTCGTCGCCGTCCTCGAGGGTGGCGAGCCGACGGTGATCGCGAACTCGGAGGGTGCCCGCACCACTCCGTCGATCGTCGCGTTCGCGCGCAACGGCGAGGTCCTCACCGGTCAGTCGGCGAAGAACCAGGCGGTCACCAACTCCGACCGCACGTTCCGCTCGGTCAAGCGTCACATCGGCACCGACTGGAAGACGTCGGAGATCGACGGCAAGACCTTCGCGGCGCAGGAGATCAGCGCCCGCGTCCTGCAGAAGCTGAAGCGGGACGCCGAGGCCTACCTGGGCGACGAGGTCACCGACGCCGTCATCACGGTGCCCGCGTACTTCGAGGACGCACAGCGCCAGGCGACCAAGGAGGCCGGCCAGATCGCCGGTCTGAACGTGCTCCGGATCGTCAACGAGCCGACCGCGGCCGCGCTGGCCTACGGCCTCGACAAGGGCGACAAGGAGCAGACCATCCTGGTCTTCGACCTGGGTGGCGGCACGTTCGACGTGTCCCTGCTGGAGATCGCCGAGGGCGTCGTCGAGGTCAAGGCCACCAACGGCGACAACCACCTCGGTGGCGACGACTGGGACGAGCGGATCGTCAGCTGGCTCGTCGACAAGTTCAAGTCCTCCCAGGGCATCGACCTGACCAAGGACAAGATGGCGATGCAGCGGCTCCGCGAGGCCGCGGAGAAGGCGAAGATCGAGCTGTCCAGCTCCTCGTCGACCAGCATCAACCTGCCCTACATCACGGTCGACTCGGACAAGAACCCGCTGTTCCTGGACGAGACGCTGTCCCGCGCGGAGTTCCAGCGGATCACCCAGGACCTCCTGGACCGCACCCGCAACCCGTTCAACCAGGTCATCAAGGACGCCGGCATCTCGGTGAACCAGATCGACCACGTCGTGCTCGTCGGTGGCTCCACCCGGATGCCCGCCGTCACCGAGCTCGTCAAGGAGCTGACCGGCGGCAAGGAGCCGAACAAGGGCGTCAACCCGGACGAGGTCGTCGCCGCCGGTGCCGCGCTGCAGGCCGGTGTGCTCCGCGGTGAGGTCAAGGACGTCCTGCTGCTCGACGTCACCCCGCTGTCCCTGGGCATCGAGACCAAGGGCGGCGTCATGACCAAGCTGATCGAGAAGAACACCACGATCCCGACCAAGCGCTCGGAGATCTTCTCCACCGCGGACGACAACCAGCCGTCGGTGCAGATCCAGGTCTTCCAGGGCGAGCGCGAGATCGCCGCGTACAACAAGAAGCTCGGCATGTTCGAGCTGACCGGCATCGCGCCGGCGCCGCGCGGTGTCCCGCAGATCGAGGTCTCCTTCGACATCGACGCCAACGGCATCGTCAACGTGTCCGCCAAGGACATGGGCACCGGCAAGAGCCAGGAGATGACGATCACCGGCGGCTCGGCGCTGTCCAAGGACGACATCGACCGCATGGTCAAGGAGGCCGAGGCGCACGCCGAGGAGGACGCCAAGCGTCGCGAGGAGGCGGAGACCCGCAACCAGGCGGAGACCCTCGTCTACCAGACGGAGAAGTTCGTCAAGGAGAACGACGAGAAGCTCCCCTCCGACGTGAAGGACGCGGTGAACGCCGCCCTGGGTGAGACCCAGGAGGCGCTGAAGGGCACCGACCACGAGGCGATCAAGTCCTCGATGGAGAAGCTCGCCACCGAGTCCCAGAAGATGGGGTCCGCCCTGTACTCCCAGCCCGGTGCCGAGGGCGCCGCGGGGGCCGCCGGTGGTGCTGCGGACGGTGCCGCGTCCGACGCGCAGGACGACGTCGTCGACGCCGAGATCGTGGACGACGACAAGGACGCCAAGGGCGACAAGTGACGGCCGGCGGCCATCCACGGGACGACAGGACGGTCGACATGGCAGACGAGCAGAAGCAGGAGGAGCCGGTGACCTTCCGGGACCGCCGCAAGGTGGACCCGGAGACCGGCGAGGCCCGTCCGGCGACGGACGGTGCGGACACGACCGGGGCCGCCGACACGGCGGCCCCGGCCGGGGACGGCGAACAGGTCGCGGGTCCGGCCGACGGGGAGGACCCGGAGCTCGAGAAGCTGCGGGCCGAGGTCGCCGAGCGCACCGCGGACCTGCAGCGGGTCAGCGCCGAGTACGCCAACTACCGGCGCCGGGCCGACCGTGACCGCGAGCAGACCCGGGTCGACGCCAAGGTCTCCGTGGCGAGCGACCTGCTGGTCGTGCTCGACGACTTCGAGCGCGCCGAGCAGCACGGCGACCTCACCGGGCCGTTCAAGTCGGCGGCCGACAAGGTCACCGGGGTGCTCTCCAAGCTCGGCCTCGAGGCCTTCGGGGCCGAGGGCGAGGCGTTCGACCCGTCGCTGCACGAGGCCGTGCAGCACGAGCCGGCCGAGGGCTCCGGCCCCACGGTCACCGTGCTGGCCACGGTCCTGCGCCGCGGCTACCGGATCGCCGACCGGGTGCTCCGCCCCGCGATGGTGACCGTGCAGGACCGCCCGGAGGCCGAGGTCTCCGAGCAGGCCCGGGCCGATGCCGCCGACGGCGGCGCGGACGCCGGCGACGGCGAGCCGCAGAACCCCGCCTGACCAGGGCGGACAGGGACGTGACCGCGCGGTGCGGCGGGAGGCGACGAGCCTCCCGCCGCACCGCGGGTCTGATCGGGAAGGAGGCGGAGTGACCCAGCGCGACTGGATCGAGAAGGACTTCTACCGCGAGCTGGGCGTCTCCTCGACGGCGTCCCAGGACGAGATCAAGAAGGCGTACCGCAAGCTCGCCCGCGAGCTGCACCCGGACGCGAACCCCGGTGACGAGAAGGCCGAGGCCCGCTTCAAGTCGGTCTCCGAGGCCTACGGCGTGCTGGGCGACGAGTCCAAGCGCAAGGAGTACGACGAGACCCGCGCGATGTTCGCGGGCGGCGGCGGCTTCGGCGGGTTCGGCACCGGCGGTGGCTTCCCCGGTGGTGCGCGTCCCGGTGGCGCCGGCCAGGGCGGCTTCGACATCAACGACCTGTTCGGCCAGGCCGGCCGCTCCGGCGGTGCCGGGGCCGGCGACTTCAGCGACATCCTCGGCGACATCTTCGGCCGCACCGCGCGGAACAACGCCGGCGGTGCGGGCGGGTACGGCACGGCCGGTGCCCGCCGCGGCCAGGACGTCGAGAGCAGCCTGACCATCTCCTTCGACGACGCGGTGCGCGGCGCGACGGTGCCGATCAAGCTGTCCTCGCCGGGGCGCTGCGAGCGCTGCGGCGGCACCGGGTCCCGGCCCGGCAGCACCCCGCGCACCTGCCCGACCTGCTCCGGTCAGGGTCTGGTGAACCGCAGCCAGGGCGCGTTCTCGTTCTCCGAGCCGTGCCGCGACTGCCGCGGGACCGGCCGCATCATCGACGACCCGTGCCCCGAGTGCCACGGCGACGGCGTGTCCACCCGGACCCGGTCGCTGACGGTGCGGGTCCCCGCCGGCGTCGACGACGGGCAGAAGGTCCGGCTCGCGGGCCAGGGCGAGCCCGGTCGCGGCGGCGCACCCGCCGGTGACCTCTACGTCACGGTCTCGGTCACCCCGCACCGGATCTTCGGGCGGTCGTCGAAGAACTCCGACGACCTGACCCTCACCGTGCCGGTGACCTTCCCCGAGCTGGCTCTGGGTGCGACCCTGACGGTGCCGACACTCGACAGCACCGTCTCGCTGCGGATCCCGCCGGGGACCGCCAGCGGCCGGACGTTCCGGGTGTCGGGGCGTGGGGTCGAGCGCAGGAACGGGAAGAAGGGCAATCTGCTGGTCACCGTCGAGGTGGCGGTGCCGCAGAAGCTGGACGAGGCGGCCACCAGTGCGCTGGAGGCCTATGCCGAGGCGACGTCGTCGTTCGACCCGCGGGCCGATCTCCTCGGTAGCACCAGGAGGTGATGGCGGTGGCCGGACGACGCACCCCCCGGGACGGGGAGGAACCGCTGATTGTCGACGTCGCACACGACAGCCCGGTGTTCGTCATCTCGGTCGCCGCGCAGCTGTCCGGCCTGCACGCCCAGACCCTGCGCAGCTACGACCGGATCGGCCTGGTCAGCCCGGGCCGGTCCGCGGGCGGCGGGCGTCGCTACTCCCAGCGCGACATCGCGCTGCTGCGCGAGGTGCAGCGGCTCTCCCAGGAGGAGGGCGTGAACCTCGCGGGCGTCAAGCGGATCATCGAGCTGGAACAGATGGTCGACGAGCTCTCGGCACGGCTCGAGGAGGCCACCGCCGAGCTCGACGCGGTCCGTGCCGCCGCCGCGCAGGCCACGGCGGCGGTGCACCGCTCCTACCGGCGCGACCTCGTGCCGGTGGACCGGCGCCAGGCCGTCGTGCGCTGGCGCCCCACAGACGACGGCTGAGTCCCCCGGGCGGTGCGGGCCCGGGCCGCTCAGGCCGCCGTCAGGACCCCGCGGCGGGCCAGCAGCCCGAGCACCACGGCGCCCAGTAGCGGGACCGCGGCCAGCACCGCGAACGGCAGCGCCGGCGGGAACGAGGGGGCCAGCAGCGCGCCGACGCCCGTCGAGCCGACGAGCACCATCAGCCCGCCGAACGAGGCCAGCACCCCGAAGTGGGCGCCCAGCCTGCGCTCCCCGGCCAGCCGGGGCACCAGGTCCTGCGCGACCGGCACGGCGAACATCTCGCCGAAGGTCAGCAGCAGCACCATCAGCACCGCGGGTGCGAGCGCCCACCACCCCGGCAGGCCCGGCAGCAGCCGTGCCACCGCGACGACGGTGAACGACGCGGCCATCAGGCAGAACCCGAGCACCACCGAGCGGCCGGCCCCGATCCGGTGGCCCCACGTCGTCACCCGCATCTGCAGGCAGATGACCAGCACCGACATCAGCACGAACAGGAAGCCCAGTGCCGCGGTGCGGCCGACGCGCTCCAGCTCGTCGGGCAGCGCCAGGTACAGCTGGTTGTAGGACAGCAGCCAGCCCGAGTAGCCGGCCGCGAACAGCATGAAGCGACGGTTGCCCAGCACCTCGCCCCAGCCCGCGAGCATCGGCCGTCCGGCCTGCTCGGCCTCCCGCCACGGCAGCCACCGCCAGTGCGCCAGCCCCACCAGCACGAAGCCGACGGCGGCGACCAGGCAGGCCAGCTGGAAGTCGACCAGCATGAGCGCGGTGCCGACCAGCGGCCCGGTGACCGTCCCGACCTGACCGGCGACGGCGAACATCGCGAACACCTCGGTCCGTGGCGGGCCCTCCCCGGCGCGTTCCCGCTCCCCGGCCTCCCGCGCCAGCGACGACTCGACGGCCGGCGAGAACAGGGCCGCCGCGAACCCGGTCAGCAGCGCCCCGCCGATGACCGCGGGCAGCGTGCCGGCGGCCCCGAGGAGGATGAATCCGGTCACGCGCAGCGCACACCCGGCGAGCACGACCGGCTTCGCACCGAACCGATCGGTCAGGGTCCCGCCGATCACGAACAGCCCCTGCTGGCTGAACGTCCGCAGCCCCAGCACCAGCCCGACGGCCGCCGCGGCGAGCCCGAGGTCCTCGGCCAGGTGCGTGGCCAGGTAGGGCAGCACCATGTAGAAGCCCACGTTGAAGGCCAGCTGGGTGCTGATCAGCAGTTTCATGACCGGCGGGAGCCCGCTGAAGTGCGCCCATCGACCGACGCGGAGCGGAGCCGCGGGACGCGGGTCCGACTCGGGATCGGCGGGGCGGCGGAGCAGACTGCGGAGCACCACGAAGTGGTACCAGGTCGCCCTCTGCAGTCGCGACTCGATGGCAGTAACGACATATGCGCATGCATGAAGATACTTGACCGTGTGTACAGGCTTACCGAAGATCTTCCGGGCGCCGGGTGACACACGGTCGAGGGGCGCCGGAGAGGACAGGTCGCCATGCCCGCCGCGCGCGCCGTCGTAGCACCCCGTCGTTCCCGGTTGCGGGTCGCCGTCGCCGTGGCGGCGAGCGCCGCGGTCCTCACCGCGTGCGGTGGCACCGGCGGCGGGACCGGCCGGGTCGTCCCGGACGGGCAGGCCACGATCGCGATGGCCTTCGGCCCGTCGGCCGGTTACGGGGTGGACACCGACGACGCGTTCGTCGTCTCCCAGCTGGGTGTGACCGAGTCCCTGGTGGCGTCCGGGCCGGACGGCCGGCCGCGACCCGCATTGGCGACCGCGTGGGCCCAGCAGTCCGACCCGCGGACCTGGCGGTTCGAGCTGCGCCCCGGCGTGACCTTCCAGAACGGCGAGCCGCTCACCGGGCAGGCCGCCGCGACCGCCCTGAACTGGGTGGCCGGCGTCGCCGCGCCGCCGCGCGCGGTGCGCGGGATCGGCCTGCAGGCCGCTGCGGACGGCGCGGACGCCGTGCGCGTCACGACGACGAAGCCCGACCCGATCCTGCCGCTGCGGCTGTCCAGCGCGAACACCGCGATCCTGGCGCCGTCGGCGTACCGGGCCACCCCGCCGTCGGTCCAGCAGACCGGGACCGGCCCGATGACGATCACCCAGGCGAACGGCGCCCAGTCGGTGACCCTCGTCCGCAACGACCGCTACTGGGGCGAGCGCCCGCAGCTGGCCGGTGTCACCGCGAACTTCGTGCCCGACCCGGCCGCCCGCGCCCTGGCGCTGCGGGCCGGCGACGCCGACATCGCCCAGGAGCTCCCCGAGGCCAGCGCCCTGGAGTTCACCGGCGACGAGTACGTGAACCAGACCGTCGCCGCGCCCCGGACGGCGTCGCTGATCCTCAACCAGTCCCGCAAGCCCTTCGCCGACATCCGGGTGCGTCAGGCCGTCGCGGCCGCGGTGGACCGCACCGCGCTCGGTGAGCAGGCCCTCGCCGGGTCGGCGATCCCGGCCTCGGAGCTGTTCGGCCCGGCGGTGGCGTGGGGCTCGCAGGACGCCCCGCCGCCCGCCGACCCCGCGCGCGCCCGGCAGCTGCTGACCGAGGCCGGCTACGGCCCGGACAACCCGCTGCGGATCGAGCTGGGTGCCTACGGCGCCCGCCCCGAGCTCCCGACGCTGGTCACCGCCGTCCAGGAGATGCTCCGCGGGGCCGGCATCGAGGCCACCGTCCGCATCGGCGACTACGACGCCCGCGAGCCGCAGCTGCTCGCCGGTGACTTCGACATGTACCTGCTCTCGCGCAGCTACCTGCTCGACGTGCCGGATGCCGGCGCCACGCTGGCCACCGACTACACCTGCCAGGGCTCCTACAACCTCAACCACTACTGCTCGCCGGAGTTCGACGCCCTGCTCGCCCCGCTGGCCACCGAGACCGACCCGGCCGCACGTCAGAAGGTCTTCACCGAGGCCGCGGCGAAGCTGACCGCCGACGTCGTCGGGGTCCCGCTGGTGCACACCAACGCGAACGGTGTCGGGCACCGGGTCACCGGCTACACCGTCGACCCGCTGGCCAAGTCGCTCGTCGTCCCCGGGCTGGCGACGACGGAGTGACCGCACTCGTCGCACGCAGGCTGCTGGCGCTACCGCTGGTCGCCGTGGCCGCGGCGGTGCTGGTGTTCCTGCTCCCGCGGTTCTCCGGCCAGGACACCGCGCTCGCGATCCTGCGCAGCCGGACCGGGGAGTCCGAACCGGACCCGGCGGTGCTGGCCGCGCTGCGGGAGGAGTACGGCCTCGACGGCTCCTGGTGGGACCAGTTCACCGGCTGGGCCGGCGCGCTGCTGCGCGGCGACCTCGGGATCTCCTGGACCAGCCGTACTCCCGTCTCGGGCCTGCTCTGGCCCGCTCTCGGGGTGTCGCTGACCCTCGCCGTCGCCGCGCTGATGCTCGCGGCCCTGGTGGGCATCCCGCTCGGGGTGCGCGCCGCGCGCCGTCCCGGCGGCCGGCTCGACCGGGTCCTGACCACCGGCTCGGTGCTGGGCGTCGCGATCCCCGAGTTCGTGCTCGGGACGGCGCTGGTGCTCGCCTTCGCCGTCACCGTGCCGGTGCTGCCCGCGACCGGCTGGGGCGGGGTCGACCAGGCCGTGCTGCCGGTGGTCACGCTCGCCGCGTTCCCCGCCGCGCTCGCCGCCCAGCTCGTGCGCGCGGAGACCCTCGACGCGCTGGCCCGCCCGCACGTCGCCGTCGCGCGGTCCAAGGGCATCAGCGACGGACGGGTGCTGTGGCGCCACGGCGGCCGCCTGGCCCTGACCTCGGTGACCTCGCTGTCCGGGCTGTTCCTCGGCGGGTTGCTCGGCGGCTCGGTCGTGGTCGAGGTGCTGTTCGCGATCCCCGGCCTGGGGCGCCTGCTCTACGACGCCGTGCTGGGCCAGGACCTGCCGGTCGTGCAGGCCGGGCTGCTCGCGATCGTGCTGGTCGCCGCCGTCGCCGGGATCCTCGCCGAGCTGCTCGCGCTCGCGCTGGACCCGGTCGCCCGGGGCGCCGTCCGGTGACCGCGTCGGCACTGGCCCGCCCGGCGGGCGCACGCGCGCGCGTCGCCCGGCGCTCGACGTGGTGGCAGGCGGGGGCGCTGGTCCTGCTCGGGGTGCTCGTCGTGGTCGCCCTGCTGCCGCTCGACCCGGTCGCCAACGACCTGTCCCACCGCTTCGCCGGGCCGTCGGCCGCGCACCCGCTCGGCACCGACCAGCTCGGCCGCGACGTGCTCGCCCGGCTCGCCGTCGGCGCCCGGCTCTCGGTCGGGTTCACCCTGGTCGCGCTCGCACTGTGCGCGGGGATCGGGACGGTGCTGGGCGTGCTCGCCGCCTGGTGCGGACGGGCGGTCGGGCAGCTGTTCCAGCGCACCATCGACGTGCTCGTCGCGATCCCGGCGGTGCTGATCGGGCTCGTGGTGGTCGCCGCGTCCGGCGGGGCGCCGGGCGTGTGGTCGCTGCTGGTGGCGATCGTCGTCGCCGGGTGGACGCCGTTCGCCCGGCTCACCTACCAGCTCGTGGTCCGCGAACGCGCCCGCGAGTACGTCGAGGGCGCCGTCGCCGTCGGCGCCGGGCCGCTGCGGATCGCGTTCCGGCACGTCCTGCCGAACCTCGCCCGGCCGCTGCTGTCCCACCTGTGCCTGCGGTTCGCGAACGTCCTGCTGACCGTGGCCGGGCTGTCGTTCCTCGGGCTCGGTCCGCAGCCGCCCACCCCGGAGTGGGGGGCGATGCTCGCCGACGGGCGGCAGTTCCTGTTCAACGCCCCGCAGCTCGTCCTGCTGCCCGCGCTGGCCGTCGTCGGTACGGCGCTGCTCGTCACCTCGCTGGGCCGCGGGCTGGAACGCCGGTGGACGACCGGTCCGACCGGACAGTTCTGACATCGCCTCGTTCCTGCCAGACTGCTGCGAGTACGGATGAACGGCAGGAGGTACGTCGTGGCGATGACCGGAACCGACGGACGGCGCAGGGGCGAGGCGCGACCGGAGCTCAAGAGCCTGGTGGACGAGACCGGGGTCGTGCCCCGCGCGGCGGCGCTCGGCGAGGCCCGGGAGGTGCTGGCCCGCGACGGCGTCGTCCGGATCCCCGGTGCCGGCCCGGACCCGGAGGCGATGGTCGTCGCCGCGGCCACCCTGCTCGGCGGGCGGCTGCGCGAGCTGTTCGGCATCCGGCCGCAGGGCGGGACCGACTCGCCGGTCCTCGGCCTGCACAACGACGGCGCGTTCCTCGAGGCCGACGTGCACGGCCGCACCGTGCGGCTGCGCGACCCCGACGAGGACTTCCTGTTCATGCACTGCACCTCCCCGGCGCCGTCCGGGGGCGACTCGGTGCTCGTCGACGGCTATGCGCTCGCCGAGCGGATCGCCGCGGAGCACCCGTCGCTGCACGGGTTCCTGACCGGTTGCGACGTGGACTTCTTCGGCAGCCGGACGAACCCGCCGCGTGGTGTGCCGCCGACCCCGCTGCTGCGCCGGATGATCGAGCACACCCGTGGTGGCCGGCGTGCCGTCCGAGCGAGCGACTACGCGCTGCCGGTGCCGCGCGAGCCGTACTGGGACACCCACCTCGCGCACATCGAGTCCTACGCCGACGTGCTCGCCACCGCGTTCGAGGCCGCGCCGCGGTTCCGGCTGGAGAGCGGGGACCTGCTGATCCTCGACAACTACCGCTTCCTGCACGGGCGCGACGCGTTCACCGGCAACCGGGAGCTGCACGTGCTGTCGGTGCGCACCACCGAGGCCTTCTGACCGGCCCCCGCGACGACGACGGCCGCCCTCCCGGTGCGGGAGGGCGGCCGCCGTGGCGTACGGGCCTGCTCAGTCCATCGTGAACGGGTCGTAGGTGATGCGGTCGAGCGGCGTGCCCGCGACCAGCATCCGCGACACCGTGGAGCGGATCATCGACGGCGACCCGCAGACCAGGACGTCGTGGTCGCTCCAGGCGCCGAACCGGGTCACGACGTCGGCCAGGGTGCCGGTCTCGGCCCCGGACGGCTCGTCCTCGTACTCGACGACCGGGATGACGTCGAGCCACGGGTAGTTGTAGGACAGCTTGCGCAGCGAGGTGAAGTCGTACAGGTCGTCCCACGTGCGGCCGCCGACGAACACCTGGGTGCGCGGCGGCTGGGGGCGCCGGCCGACCTCGTCGAGCAGCGCCTTCATCGGGGCGACGCCGGTGCCGCCGGCCACCATCAGCAGCTCGCGACGGGTGTTCTGCGGGACGGCCATCCGGCCCATCGGCGGGCCGATCCGCCAGGTCTCGCCGACCCGGCTGTGCGCGACGATCGCGCGGCTGACCCAGCCGCCCT
Organism: Pseudonocardia sp. McavD-2-B; assembly: GCF_024124365.1. Lineage (NCBI taxonomy): Bacteria > Bacillati > Actinomycetota > Actinomycetes > Pseudonocardiales > Pseudonocardiaceae > Pseudonocardia > Pseudonocardia sp. McavD-2-B. Next base: position 7,871 of record NZ_JAMXSG010000036.1, on the reverse strand, counting down.
CGACCGCGCGGACGTGGAACTGGATCGTCCCGTCGCGACGCGGCGCGTTGGCCGGGGACAGGTAGCGCCACAGCCGCGGTCGGTGCGGTGTCTCCACCGAGACGTACTGGCCGGCCTGGTAGGGCACCGGCTGGTCGGTCGCGACGGTGACCACGGCCAGGTCCCAGCCGATCCGGCGGTGCTCGACGACCCGGCCCAGCCAGGACGCGGGCCCGCGCTCGGCCGCGGCGGCCTGCTGCATCGCGTCCGCGACGATCCCGTACGCGCCGGTCCAGGCCTTCTCGATCTCCGGGGTCCAGTTCTCGCCCGCGAACGTGGCGATCGCCGAGAGCAGCGCCGCGCCGACCGCGTCGTAGTGCTGGGACAGCACGCCGAACTTGCGGTGGTCGCGGCCGAGCTGCTGCAGGAACGGGACGAGGTCGTCGGGCTGGTCGACCATCTGCACCACGTGCACGAGGGCGCGCAGCAGCCGGCTGCGCTGCACCTCCATGTTCACGGGGAACAGGTCACGCGTCTCGGGCGCCTGACTGAACAGCGTGGCGTAGAAGTGCTTGCCGATGTCCTCGGCCTGCGACTCGACGAGGGCGAAGCTGGTCCGGATGAGCTCGACGGTGCGGTCCGCCTCCGAGGCGGGGCGTCGCGGCGGGGCGACGTCGCCGGCGATCAGCTGGTCAGCAGTCATGCCTGGCGGACACTCTCCTCGGTCGTGCTCCGTGCCGCGGTGACACCGGGCGTCGCCGCCCGCGTTCCGCCGGTTAGGGTACGCGAGAGACTCCATCCGCCGGAACGGCGTACGCCGACCGACTCACCAGTGTGTGGTGAGCGGGTACGCATTGTCACTCATCATCCGTTCGGGGACGGCGGTCACTCGTCATGGCGTGGGTGGCGCCGTGGTCAGGATAGCGCCCATCGCGCGGAATGCCGACGTGGCGGTGTCCCGGGCCGGTCGGAGCCGTGATCGTTTGGTCCTGGCCGCGCCGGATGGCACGGTTGTCCTGTGCCGTTGCGAATCCCCGCCGTCGTCCTGCCCGGACGGGACCGTCCGGCCACGCCGCCGGTGGTCGTCCCCGCGCCCCCGGAGCGCGGCGTGTCCGACGCCCCGCAGGTCCCGGACGGGCCGCACCGGCCCGGCTCCGCGGGTGAGCACACGTTGCAGGCCGAGGTGGGCAGCTCCGCCCGTGCCGGCCGGTTCTACGACGACCAGCTCCGCGACCGGCTGCTTCCGCGGATGATCGAGTTCGTCGGACGGATGGAGATGGCCTTCGTCGCGACGTCCGACGCGCACGGCGAGTGCGACAGCTCGCTGCGGGCCGGCCCGCCCGGTTTCCTGCACGTGCTGGACCCGTACACGCTGGCCTACCCCGAGTACCGGGGCAACGGCGTGTACGCCAGCCTCGGCAACCTGGTGGAGAACCCGCACGTCGGGATGCTGATGGTCGACTTCACCGAGTCGCTGATCGGGCTGCACGTCAACGGCCGGGCCCGGATCATGGACGACGACGCCTTCCGCACCACCTACCCCGGGCACGCGCGCGACCACGCCGCCGGCCGCCGCGCCGAGCGCTGGGTGGTGGTGGACGTGGAGGAGGCCTACATCCACTGCCGCAAGCACATCCCGCGGATGGAGCGGGTGACGCAGCGGCGCGCCTGGGGGACCGACGACCCGGCCCGCAAGGGCGGCGACTTCTTCGGCGCCAAGGGGACCGAGCCGCGGGTGCCGCGGCCCTCCCGGCGCCGGTTCCCGAGCACGACGCACCTCGGCGCGGGGGCCTCGCGGACGCTCCGGCGCCGCCCGCACGGCCGCTGACCTGGGCGACGGTTGCGCACCAGCTCGGCCAACGCCCTGGCGCAGGCGCCGATCGCCGGCTCGAACATCGGCCGGGCCGGCAACTGCAGCGACTTCCTGAACGACAACGTCCGGGACGACCTGAACGGCGACGTCAGCGACAACGACAACCGCAGCACGGTGATCGACGACAGCGAGCGCTGATCGTCGCACCCGTTCCACCCGCGGCCCGTCCGGAACCTTCCGGGCGGGCCGCGGTCGTTCCCGGAACTTCTCGGTGTTGAGCGGAATGGACTCAACTTTTCTGCGGTTGACCCTGTCGAGAGGCGCACCGGCCGGGCAGACTGTGGAGCAGCGGCCCGGGGTGCCGCTCCCCATCCACAGACCATCGACCTCAGAAGGACCGGGAGGAACGCGGAGCATGGACTCCTTCAACCCCACCACCCGTACCCAGCAGGCCATCTCCGCCGCCGTCCAGGCCGCGACGCTGGCCGGGAACCCCGACGTCGGGCCCACCCACCTGCTGGGTGCCCTGCTGGCCCAGGGCGACGGCATCGCCGCGCCGCTGCTGGCCGCCGTCGGGGCGGACGCGGCCGCCGTCCGATCCGAGCTGACCGCGCTGGGCGACCGGCTGCCGTCGGCGTCGGGGTCGTCGGTGAGCGCACCGCAGCTGTCCCGGGACGCACTGGCCGCGATCACCGCGGCGCAGCAGCTCGCCACCGAGATGGGCGACGAGTACGTCTCCACCGAGCACCTGCTCGTCGGGCTCGCGCGGTCCGGGGGCCCGGTCGCCCAGCTGCTGGGGCGCCACGGCGCCACGCCGGACGCGCTGCGCGAGGCGTTCGGCAAGGTCCGCGGCTCGGCCAGGGTGACCAGCCCGGACCCCGAGGGCAGCTACCAGGCCCTGGAGAAGTACGGCCAGGACCTGACCGCCCGGGCGCGCGAGGGTGAGCTCGACCCGGTCATCGGCCGGGACACCGAGATCCGCCGCGTCGTCCAGGTGCTGTCGCGGCGCACCAAGAACAACCCGGTGCTGATCGGGGAGCCGGGCGTCGGCAAGACCGCGATCGTCGAGGGCCTGGCCCAGCGCATCGTGGCCGGTGACGTCCCCGAGTCGCTGCGCGGCAAGCGCGTCGTCTCCCTCGACCTGGGGTCGATGGTGGCCGGTGCGAAGTACCGCGGCGAGTTCGAGGAGCGTCTCAAGGCGGTCCTGAAGGAGATCACCGACTCCGCGGGCGAGGTCGTCACCTTCATCGACGAGCTGCACACTATCGTCGGTGCGGGCGCGTCCGGCGAGGGCGCGATGGACGCCGGCAACATGATCAAGCCGATGCTCGCCCGCGGTGAGCTGCGGATGGTCGGCGCGACCACGCTCGACGAGTACCGCCAGCACATCGAGAAGGACCCGGCGCTGGAGCGCCGCTTCCAGCAGGTGCTGGTCGGCGAGCCGTCCGTCGAGGACACCGTCGGCATCCTGCGCGGGCTCAAGGAGCGCTACGAGGTGCACCACGGCGTCCGCATCACCGACGCCGCCCTGGTCGCCGCGGCCGCCCTGTCGGACCGCTACATCACCGCCCGGTTCCTCCCGGACAAGGCCATCGACCTCGTCGACGAGGCCGCCTCCCGGCTCCGGATGGAGATCGACTCGCGCCCGGTGGAGATCGACACCGTGGAGCGGGCCGTCCGCCGCCTGGAGATCGAGGAGATGGCGCTCGACAAGGAGGTCGACGCGGCGTCGAAGGACCGACTGGTGGCCCTGCGCGCCGAGCTGGCCGAGAAGCGCGAGGAGCTGGCCGCGCTGACCGCGCGCTGGCAGAACGAGAAGAGCGCCATCGACGTCACCCGCGAGCTCAAGGAGCAGCTGGAGCAGCTGCGCGGCGAGTCCGAGCGGGCCGAGCGCGACGGCGACCTGGGCCGGGCCGCGGAGCTGCGCTACGGGCGCATCCCGCAGCTGGAGAAGGAGCTCGCCGTCGCCACCGAGACGGTCGAGCGGGCCGAGGACGTGATGTTGAAGGAGGAGGTCGGTCCGGACGACGTCGCCGACGTCGTCAGCTCCTGGACCGGCGTGCCGGCCGGCCGGATGCTGGAGGGTGAGACCGCCAAGCTCATGCGCATGGAGGACGAGCTCGGCCACCGGGTCGTCGGCCAGGCCGAGGCCGTGCGCGTGGTGTCCGACGCGGTGCGCCGGGCGCGTGCCGGCGTCGCGGACGAGAACCGGCCGACCGGCTCGTTCCTGTTCCTCGGGCCCACCGGCGTCGGCAAGACCGAGCTGGCCAAGGCGCTCGCGGAGTTCCTGTTCGACGACGAGCGGGCGATGATCCGCATCGACATGAGCGAGTACTCCGAGAAGCACTCGGTGGCCCGCCTCGTCGGTGCCCCTCCCGGCTACGTCGGCTACGACCAGGGCGGTCAGCTCACCGAGGCGGTGCGGCGGCGGCCCTACAGCGTCGTGCTGCTCGACGAGGTCGAGAAGGCCCACCCGGACGTCTTCGACACGCTCCTGCAGGTGCTCGACGACGGCCGTCTCACCGACGGCCAGGGCCGCACGGTGGACTTCCGCAGCACGATCCTGGTGCTGACGTCCAACCTGGGCAGCCAGGCCATCGCCGACCCGTCCCTGGACGAGAAGGGACGCACGGACGCCGTCATGGCGGTCGTCCGGTCGCACTTCAAGCCGGAGTTCCTCAACCGGCTCGACGACGTCGTGGTCTTCCACGCGCTGTCGACCGAGGAGCTGACCCACATCGTCGACATCCAGGTCGGGGTGCTGGGGCGCCGGCTGGCCAAGCGGCGGCTGTCGCTGGAGGTCTCCGACGCGGCCCGCGAGTGGCTCGCCATGAACGGGTTCGACCCCGTCTACGGCGCGCGCCCGCTGCGCAGGCTGGTGCAGTCCGCGATCGGCGACCAGCTCGCCCGCGAGCTGCTGTCCGGCGGCGTCCGCGAGGGCGACACGGTCCGGGTCGACCTGGACCCGTCGGCCGACGGCGGGACCGGCGGCCTGGTCGTGGGCAAGGCGGTCGGGGCGGCCGACCCGGCGGTCACGATCGCGAACTGATCCACCGGTTCGCCCGTGGGCCCCGGCGGTGCACGTCATCGTCGGGGCCCATGGAGCACTTCACCGCCGAGCAGCCGAACGCCGGGCGGACCTGGCTGGACGAGTACCGCACCCGTATCGAGTCGATCCGGGTCCGGGCCGAGCAGGCCCGGGACCGGGTCGCGACGGTGACCGCGACCGCACGCACCCGCGACGGTGCGGTCGTGGTCACCGTCGACGCGTCCGGGATGCTGACCGACCTGCGGCTCGGGGTGCGGGCCGAGGAGCTGCCGCGGGCCCGGCTCGCCGAGACGGTGCTGCGGCTGAGCCGGGAGGCCGCGCTGGACTCGGCCGCGCAGGTGGAGCGGATCATGGCGCCGCTCACGGCGGAGGGCGAGCAGTGACCTCCCCGGGCTTCCGCGTCGTCCCCGACAGGGTCTCGGCCCGTGCCGACGTCCTCGACGGTGCGGGCTCCGCCGTCGCCGGGATGCGGCCCTCCCGAGCCGAGCTCGACACCGGCGCCTACGGCGTCATCGGGGAGTTCTTCTCGGCCGACGCCACCGCGGCCATGCGGGCCGGGGTCGAGGCGCTGGATGTCCTCTCCGCGAGCCTGCACGACCTGGCGGCCTCCGCCCGGAAGGCCGTTGCGGCCTACCTCGACACCGAGCTCCGGACGGCCGCCACGTTCCTCGACGTCGACCCCGCTCCCGCCCCGGCCCCGGTCGACGGGGACCGGTGACGGCCCCGGTGGACGTCGAGGGGCCGGGCCCCCTCGACGGGGCGGGCGTGTTCTCCTCGATCGAGGACGTCGGGAAGGCGGCCGGGGAACAGGACGGCGCCGGCGTCGCTGTCGCCGCCACCGTGGCCGGGCTCGACGCGCTCGGCATGGTCGCCGACCCGTTGCAGGAGCTCGGGACGGCCGGGGTCGGATGGGCGATCGAGCACTTCGCCTTCCTGAGCGAGCCCCTCGACCGGCTCTGCGGGGACCCCCGGCAGATCGAGGCCCGGGCGCAGGACTGGCACCAGATCTCCCGCGAGCTGGCCACCCTCCTGCCGGAGATCGAGACCGTCCTGGCGGCCCCGGACGCCTGGACCGGGACCGCGGGGGACGCGTTCCACGGGGCCGCCGTGACCCGGGGCGAGGCCGTGCGACGACTCTCCGAGACCGCCCACGGCGTCGCCGACGTCGTGCTGACCTCGGCGTCCGTCGTCGGCACCGAGCGGGCGATCGTGCGCGACCTGATCGCCGAGTTCGTCGTGTGGCTGGTCCCGAAGCTGCTCGCGTGGACTGCGGGCGCGGCCGTCACCGCGGGGGTCGCCGCCCCGGTCGGCATCGCCGTCCTCGTCCTCGACGCCGTCGACCTCTCCCACACGATCGTCCGCCGGGTCGAGGAGGTCGTCGGCCTGCTGGAGAAGGCGAGCGCGGTCGCACACAGGCTGGAGGACACCATGCGGACCGGTCTGCTGCCCGGGATCGCGACGTCGCCGGCGCGGGAGGCCGCCGAGCAGACGGTGACCCGGGGGCAGGACGCCGTGCTGGAGTACGGCAAGAACGACGCCGCCCGCCGGGCGACGGCAGCGGAGTGGGACGAGCCGGCCGCCGGCTGAGTCTCCGTGCACGACGAACGTGCACGTCCGGAGCCGTGGCGTTACCACTCCACGGCGCCCGTCGGGACTACGCTGCCCGGCATGTCGGTCTGGTTCGTCATCGCCCTCGTCGCGATCGTCGTCGGTGTCGGTCTGCTGCTGTTCGACCGGTTCCGCGGGGGCGCGACGCGGGACCGCCGTCGCTGGGCGTCCATGCGGGAGTGGGAGTACCTCGAGTCCGATCCCGTCCTGCCCAGCCGCTGGCGCTACGGGACGATCCACCAGGGCGGCCCCGGTGTGGCCCGCAACCTGGTCTCGGGCGACGTCCCCACCCCGGACGGCCCGCGCAAGGCCTACGCGTTCGACCACGAGCAGGCCGGCCGCATCAGCTCGGTGCTCTGCGCGGTGCAGGTGCACGAGTCGCTGCCCGCCGCCGTCGAGCTGCGGCTGCCCTCGGCCCCGCTGCCCGACGACGCCGGTCTCGACCTGCTCGAGCCGGTCGGTGAGCGCTACGCCTTCGTCAGCGACGCCGACGCCGTCCGCCCGCTGCTGACCCCGCGCGTCGCCGACGCCAGCGACGCGGTCGGCGAGGACGTCGAGCTCCTCTGGGCCGAGGACGCCTGGGTGCTGGCCGCCGCGCCCGTCGGCATCTCCGCCGATCGGATGCAGGACCTGCTCGCCGATCTGGCGGAGGTGGCCACCGCTCTGGAGGAGGGGCTGCACGCCCGTCGTCCCGCGATCGAGTCCTGATCTGCGGGTATGTACGCAGCGTTGATCCACCGCAACGCGATGTGACCACCCGAACGCGTTAAGCCGAACGGGTACCGCTAGCCTGATCGTGTGGCTATGGCTCTCATCACCGGCGGCGGTACGGGTCTCGGCGCGGCTCTGGCCGACCGACTGGCCGCGCGCGGACACGACCTCCTGCTCGTCACCCGCGACCCCGAGCGGGTCGCCCCCACCGCCCGGGAGCTCGCCGCCCGGTACGGGATCCGCGCCGACGTCCTCCTCGCGGACCTCGGCACCCGGCACGGCCTGTTCCGGCTCGAGGCCTTCCTCGCCGGTCCGGAGGCCCCGGCCGTCGACGTCCTGGTGCACGACGCGCTCGCCGACGCGGCCGGCGCCGCACCGGACGCCGGGCGGGCGAGCGTCGACCTCGGCATGACGGCGACGATGCGCCTCACCCACGCCGCGCTGCCCGGCATGCTGCGTCGCGGCACCGGCGGGATCGTCGCGATCGGCGGGGACGAGCGGTCGGCCACGTGGGCGGTCTCGTTCGTCACCTCGCTCGCCCCGACCCTGACCGGCGACGTGCACGTCGTCGCCGTTCGCGGCGACGACCGGCCGGAGTGGACCGCCGACGCCGCCGACACGGTGCTCGAGGACCTCGACGCCGGCCTCGTCGTGAGCGCCCCGCAGAGCGGCCCGGCCCGTCCGGGCCCGGCCCGGCGCGCCGTCGCCGCG
>NZ_JAMXSG010000369.1:0-4364 GCF_024124365.1 Pseudonocardia sp. McavD-2-B | reverse complement strand
GGAGCCTCCGCGGGCCGAGCGCTCCGCTCCACGGCCGGTGGTCATCGTCGGGGTGGGGCTGCGGCCGGGCACGTCCGAGGCCGCGGTGCGCGCGCTGCTGGACCGGGTCGCCGCCGCGCACGGGCTGGAGCTCGGGGCCGCCGTCGTCGCCGCCCTGGACCGGCGGGCGTCGGAACCGGGGTTGCGGGCGGCCGTCGCACCGCGGGAGCCGCGCGGGTTCGCGGCCGCCGCGCTGGCCGCGGTCGCGGTACCGCGGCCAGATGCCCGGGTCGACGCGGCCGTCGGGACCCCATCCGTCGCAGAGGCCGCCGCGCTCCTCGCCGCCGGCGACGGGGCCCACCTGATCGTCGGTAAGACCGCTGGTCAGGGCGTCACCGTCGCCGTGGCCGCCGGATCGGCGGATGTGGGATTGCCCTCCGGGGCCTCCTCCGAAACATGCGGGCCCGGCTATCGTCCGGCGTCGCCGTCGAGCGGGGGGCCCGCGCAGGGAACCGCTGCCACCGCCGGGCGTCGGAGTCCGGGAGAGGAACGTCGTTGAACGCGCACCACGAGCAGTACCTGGTCGGGCTGGACCTGGCCGGCCGCCGGGCCGTCGTCGTCGGTGGGGGACAGGTCGCCCAGCGCCGTGTCGCCCGCCTGATCGCCGCGGGAGCGGTCGTCGAGGTCGTCTCGCCCGAGGTCACCCCGGCGGTCGAGGGCATGGCCTCGGCCGGGGAGATCACCTGGACGGCCCGCCGCTGGACCGACGGCGACCTCGCCGGCGCCTGGTACGCGATCGCCGCCACCGACGAGGCCGCGACCAACGCCGCCGTCGTCGCCGAGGCCGAGCGGGACCGCGTGTTCTGCGTCCGCGCCGACGACGGCGACAAGGGCACCGCGGTCACCCCTGCCACCGGCGGCTACGACGGGCTCACCGTCGGCGTGCTGGCCCGGGGCGCGCACCGGCGGTCCGCGGCCGTGCGCACCGCGCTGGTCGAGGCGCTGGCCGCCGGTGTCGTCGACGAGTCGGCCGAGCCCCCGCAGGCCGGTGTCGCGCTGGTCGGTGGCGGTCCGGGCGACCCGGAGCTGATCACCGTGCGCGGACGGCGGCTGCTGTCCCGCGCCGAGGTCGTCGTCGCCGACCGGCTCGGCCCGCGCGACATCCTCGACGAGCTGTCCCCCGAGGTCGAGGTCATCGACGCCTCCAAGATCCCCTACGGCCGCGCCATGGCCCAGGAGCGGATCAACGAGCTGCTCATCTCCCACGCCCGGGCCGGGAAGTTCGTGGTCCGCCTCAAGGGCGGCGACCCGTTCGTCTACGGCCGCGGGTTCGAGGAGGTCCAGGCGTGCGCCGCGGCCGGGGTGCCGGTGACCGTCGTCCCGGGCATCACCAGCGCCTTCGCCGCACCGGCCGTCGCCGGCACGCCGGTGAGTCACCGCGGGGTCGCGCACGAGATCGTCGTCGTGTCCGGGCACGTCGCGCCGGGTGACCCGCGCAGCCTCACCGACTGGACCGCGCTGGGCCGGATGACCGGCACGATCGTGTTGATGATGGCCGTGGAGCGGCTCGGGAAGTTCGCCGAGGCGCTGATCTCCCACGGCCGGCCCGCCGACACCCCGGTCCTGATCGTGCAGGACGGCACCACCCGGATCGAGCGATCGGTGCGCGCCACCCTGGAGACCGCCGAGCAGGTTGCGGCCGAGCAGGAGATCAGCCCGCCGGCAATCGTCGTGATCGGGCCCGTCGCGGGGTTGCAGGCGCCCGTCGGGGGGTGACCCCGGCAACTCGTTGCACATTGCAAGTTTGCAATATGCAACGATCGCGGGCGTGACGGACGAGATCGATGACGTCGTCGACGCGGTGATGACCGCGAGCCGGGCGATGCTCTCCGTGGTGGCCCGGTCCCTGGCCGCCGCGGGCGAGCACACCGGCGGTGACACGGCCGGCGACGTGACCCTGCCCCAGTACCGCGCGCTGGTCGTGCTGGCCCAGTACGGCACCCGTCGACCGGCCGACCTGGCCAGGGCGCTGACCGTGTCGGCGTCGACGGCGACCCGGATGTGCGACCGGCTGGTGACCCGCGGCCTCGTCGCGCGCACCCGCACCGGTGACGACCGCCGCGAGGTCGCCGTCGCGCTCAGCCCGGCCGGGCGGGCGCTCGTCGACGAGGTCACCCGGCTGCGCCGCGCCGAGATGCACCGGCTGCTCGCGACGCTGCCCGCCGCCGAGCGCACCGCGGTCCGCGACGCGCTGCGCCGCTTCGCGGAGGCCGCGGGCGAGGTCGGCGAGACCGACTGGGCCGTCGCGCCCGTGCCCGCCGAGGACGGTGCCCGGTGACCGCGGTCCGCGCGCTGCACCGCGCGCTCGTCGGCACCCGGCCGGGGCTCGTCGGCCTGGCGACGGTCATCGGGATCGGTGCCGGCATCGGGTCGGTGCTGTTCCACGAGCTGATCCTCGGTGTCACCTGGCTGGTCACCGGTCGGGAGGACTTCTCCGACGCCGGCCGGGTCGCCTCGCCGCACCTGCCCGGGCTGGGGGTCTGGTTCCTGCTCGTCGCCCCGGTGCTCGGCGGCCTCGTGTACGGCCCGCTGGTCCAGCGGTTCGCGCCGGAGGCCCGCGGGCACGGGGTGCCGGAGGTGATGCTCGCCGTCGCGCGCCGGGGCGGGCGGATCCCGGCCACCGTCGCCGCGGTGAAGGCGCTCGCGTCGGGGATCTGCATCGGCACCGGCGGCTCCGTCGGCCGGGAGGGCCCGATCGTGCAGATCGGCTCCGCGCTCGGCTCGGCCATCGGGCAGTGGCTGCGGGTGCCCGCCACCCGGCTGGTCCTGATGGTCGCCTGCGGCGCCGCGGGCGGGATCTCCGCGACGTTCGACGCCCCGATCTCCGGGGTGGTGTTCGGCCTGGAGCTGATCCTGCGGTCGTTCAGCGCCGAGGCCTTCGGCGTGCTGGTGATCAGCTCGGTGGTCGCGAACGTCGTCGCCGAGGTGATCGCCGGGGACCGCGCGATCCTGACCCTGCCGCACTTCGACCTGGGCAGCCCCGCCCAGCTGCCGCTCTATGCGCTGCTCGGGCTGCTCGCGGGGCTGCTGGGCTGGGCCTTCGCCCGCATCCTCTACGCCGTCGAGGACGCCTGCGACGCCGTCTGGCACGGCCCGGAGTGGCTGCGCCCGGCCGTCGGCGGGCTGCTGCTCGGCGGGCTGCTGCTGGCGCTGCCCCAGATGTACGGCGTGGGCTACCCGGTGCTGGAGGCCGCGATCGGCGGCCGGTACGTCGTCGGGTTCCTGCTCCTGCTCGTCGTCGGGAAGATCCTCGCCTCCAGTCTCACCATCGGCATCGGCGGGTCCGGCGGCGTCTTCGCGCCGTCGCTGTTCGTCGGCGGCACCGCCGGGACCGCTTTCGGCTACGCCGCCGCGGCCCTGTTCCCGGCGCTCGACCTGCACCCCGGCGCGTTCGGCCTGGTCGGCATGGCGGCGGTGTTCGCGGGGGCCGCGCACGCTCCGATCACCGCGGTGCTCATCGTGTTCGAGCTCACCGGCGACTACGCCCTGATCCTGCCGCTGATGGCCGCCGTCGTCCTGGCCACCGGCCTGTCCAACCTGGTGTCGCGGGACAACATCTACACGCTCAAGCTGCTGCGACGCGGGATCGACCTCGCCGCCGACACCCCGACCGACGAGGCGCTGCGCCGGGTCGTCGTCGCCCAGGTGATGCGGCCCGCCGACGGCACGACGCCCGACCCGGAGCTGCCCGTCCTGGACCCGGACGGCTCCGTGCACGACGTCCTCGGGGTGCTCGCCGCGCACCGGGGGGCGGCGCTGCCCGTGCGGGAGGGGCCGGACGGGCCGCTGCTCGGGACGCTGACCGAGCACGACCTGCTCGACCATCTGCGGGGAGTGCCCGGGCGGGGGACGGTTGACCGCTGACCCGGTCGCGTGATGGGCTCCGGCCGACGACGGAACAGGAAGCCGGTGCGAGTCCGGCGCGGTCCCGCCACTGTCACCGGGGAGTGCCCTCCCCACACCGGCGCCACCGCCCGCGAGGGTGGGAAGGCCGGGGAGGGCGTACCGATCCGGGAGCCAGGACACTGCCCGTCGTCGCGGATTCCCACTGATGAGGGCGCGGACCCTCGAGGAGGACATGCGATGAGCCACGACCTGGTGGTGCTCGGTACCGACCCGTCCGGCGACGACGCGCCCCGCGCGGGTGCGCACGACCTGCTGGCGGAGGCCGGGACGGTCTTCGCCTTCCCGCAGGCCGAGTCGACCGCCCTGTTCTACGCCGAGGCGTGGCGGGTCGAGCCGGTCACGCCGCGCGACGCCGTCGCCCGGATCGGGGCCTGGGCCGCCGCCGGGCCCGCCGAGGCCGCGGTGCTGCTGGTCGGGGG
>NZ_JAMXSG010000368.1:0-4430 GCF_024124365.1 Pseudonocardia sp. McavD-2-B | reverse complement strand
GCCCCGTCGTGACGACGGCGGCCGTGCTGGGGGCGGTGCTGCTCGCGGCGCTGCTGGTGGTGGGGCTGGCCCGCCACACCCGGCGCCGGTTCGGCGGGATGAGCGGTGACGTGCTGGGAGCGGCCTGCGAGGTGGGCGGGACCGCCGTCCTCGTCGTGCTGGCGGCCGCGCTCACCGGGTGACCCGGCGCCTGATCGAGCCGGTCCACGCGGCAGACGGCCACATGATCACCGGTTGTGGAGCGTTCCGTCCGCGAGGCGGGCGCAGGACTCCACAACCGGTGATCATGCGGTGGGGACGGCTCAGACCGACGCGGAGGCCGGGACCAGGGTGTGCATCCAGCCGTGCGGGTCCGGGGCCGCGCCGCGCTGGATCGCGGTCAGCGCCTCGCGCAGCTGCAGGGTGACCGGGCCGGGCTCACCGTTGCCGACGGTCACCTCGCCGCCGCTGTGCTTGACCGTCCCGATCGGGGTGATCACCGCGGCGGTGCCGCAGCCGAACACCTCGGTCAGCACGCCGCTCGCGGCGCCACCGAGCCACTCCTGGCCGGAGATGCGGCGCTCGACCACCGAGATCCCGAGATCCTTCGCCACCGTGATCAGCGAGTCCCGGGTGATGCCGGCGAGCACCGAGCCGCGCAGGTCCGGCGTCGCGACCTCGACCGAGCCGTCGTCGGAGCGGAAGACGAAGAACAGGTTGTTCGAGCCCATCTCGTCGATCCACTGGCGCTCCTCGGCGTCGAGGTAGGCGACCTGGGCGCAGCCGTGCTGGGCGCCGACCGCCTGCGGCAGCAGCGACGCCGCGTAGTTCCCGCCGCACTTGGCGGTGCCGGTGCCGCCGAGCGCGGCGCGCGTGTACTCGGTCTCCAGCCACACGTCCATGGGCTTGACCCCACCGGCGAAGTACGGACCGGCCGGCGAGGCGATGACCGAGTACAGGTACTCCGACGACGGCCGCACCCCCAGCCCGACCTCGGTCGCGATCATGAAGGGCCGCAGGTAGAGCGAGTCCTCGCCGCCGGCCTCGGGCACCCACTCGGAGTCGACCGCGAGGAGCTCGGACAGCGAGGCGAGGAAGAGGTCCTCGGGCAGCTCGGCCATCGCGAGCCGGCGCGCGGAGCCGGCGAACCGGGCGGCGTTGGCGTCGGGCCGGAACGACGCGATCGAACCGTCGGGCTGGCGGTAGGCCTTGAGCCCCTCGAAGATCTCCTGCCCGTAGTGGAGGACCATCGAGGACGGGTCCAGCGTCATCGGGCCGTAGGGCACGACCGCCGGGTCGTGCCAGCCGGTACCGGCGGTCCACCGGATCGTCACCATGTGGTCGGTCATGTACCGCCCGAAGCCGGGGGCGGCCAGTACGTCGGCGCGCCGCTGCGGGGACGCCGGGGCGGGGTTGCGGGTCACGGAGAACTTCGGCGCGCTCATGACACGAACGGTATCTCCGGCGTCCACCCGGCAGACAGTCGGATTCCCGACCGTCGGACGGGTCACCGCACGTGGGAGGGCACCAGGGGCGGCTTCACGACCTCCACCGGCAGCGCGCGGCCCCGGACGTCGATCACCAGTGGGTCGCCGACGGCCACCGCACCCGCGGTGTCGACCAGAGCCAGCGCGATGCCGGTGCGCAGCGTCGGGGAGAAGGTCCCCGAGGTGACGACGCCGACGGGGCTGCCGCCCTCGCCGTCGAGGACGGTCATGCCCGCCCGCGGGACACCCCGCCCGGTCGCCCGCAGCGCGCGCAGGCGCCGCGCCGGGCCCGCCGCGCGCTCGGCGAGCAGGGCGTCGCGGCCCCAGAACGCCGGCTTGTCCCAGCCGACCGCCCAGCTGCTCCCGGCCTGGACCGGGCTGATCTCGGTGGACAGCTCGTGGCCGTGCAGCGGGTAGCCCATCTCGGTGCGCAGGGTGTCGCGCGCCGCGAGACCGCACGGTCCGCCGCCGACCGCGCGGACGGCGTCGAGCAGGGCGTCCCACATCGCCGGTGCGGCCTCCGCGGCGAGGACGACCTCGTAGCCGAGCTCGCCGGTGTAGCCGGTGCGGCAGATCCGCACACCGCCGTCGTTCAGACCGCCCTCGAGGTCGGTGAACGCCATGTAGTCCAGGTCCGCGACGCCCTCCCCCACGGCACCGAGCGCCGCGCTCAGGGCCTCGGCGGAGCGGGGCCCCTGGACGGCGAGCACGGCGAGTTCGCGGTGCCGGTCGGTGATCGTGACCCCGGGCGGGGCGTCGGCGGCGAGCGCGGAGACGATCCGGGTGGAGTTCGCGGCGTTCGGGACGAGCAGCAGGTCGTCGTCCGCAGCCAGGTAGACGATCATGTCGTCCTCGACGCCGCCGCGGTCGTCGCAGGCCAGGGTGTACTGGGCGCGACCCGGGCCGATGCGGCCGAGATCGTTGGTCAGGCAGGCGTTCAGGTGCGCGGCCGCGCCCGGCCCGGAGATCGGGACGGTGCCGAGGTGGCTGACGTCGAACAGGCCCGCCGCCTCGCGGACCGACGTGTGCTCGGCGACGGTGCCGCCCGGGTAGGAGATCGGCATCGACCACCCCCCGAACTCGCCGAGGGTGGCGTCGAGGGCGACGTGCCGGTCGTGCAGCGGGCTGGGCAGGAGCTCGTCGGTCACGCCCGCGACCCTATCGGCCTCAGGCCGCCTGTTCCTCGGGATCGCTGCGGCGCACGGGTTCCTCGGCCGCCGCGCGGGAGCGGGACCGCGCGGTGACGGCGCACAGCACCCAGCCCGCGGCGAGCGCCCCGGCCGTCGCGACCAGCGGCCACGGCGGCATCGACGCGGCGACGGCCAGGCACCCCACCCCACCGGCGACGGCGACGACCGCCGCCCGCACCGGGCGTCCCGGCAGGCGGAGCACCGCGGCGTGCAGCACGGCGTGGTGGACCAGGGCCGCGACGACGGTGACGACGATCGCGGTCGTCGCGGACAGCAGCAGGGTCATCGCCAGGGTGAGCACCCCCAGCGTCAGGTCGGCCACCCACGGCGTGCCGCGGGACCCGCCCCGGCCCAGGAACGCGGGCAGCTCCCCCTCGCGGGACAGCCGGGCGGCGCCGGCCGCGGCCCGCGACAGCGCCCCGAGCAGTGCGGCGATCGTCGCGGCGGCGGCACCGACCCGCACCAGCACCCCCACCTGGGCGCTGCTGCTGGTGTCCATCAGCGCGGCCAGCGGGGCCGACGCCGACGCCAGCCCGGACGCACCGAGCCCGCGCAGCAGGGCCGCCGACAGCAGGAGCAGCAGCACCGTCGTGATCACGACGGCGAGTGCGGGGGCCCGGCGGATCGCCCGCACCGGGTCCCGCAGGCTGCCCCCGAGCTCGGCGACGCGGGACAGCCCGGTGAAGGCGAGGAACACGAACCCGGCGGCGGCGAGCACGCCGAGCGGGCCCGGCTCGATCGCGGCCTGCAGCGTGGCGACGGCCGGGTCGTCGGGCGTCCCGGCGCCGTCGCCGGCGATGCCGGCTCCGGTGGCTGCGGCGGGCATCGCCGAGGACAGCACCGCGTGCGGCCCGTCCGACCGCAGCCCCACCACGATCGCGACGGTCAGGGCGAGCAGCGTGCCCACCACCAGCCCGCGCGCCGCACCGGGCGAGATCCGCACCCCGAAGGCGTTCACCGCGACGACGGCGAGCACCGCCACCACCGCGATCGTGACCGGCTGGGTGGGCAGCACGTAGGCGCCGAACACCAGCGCCGCGGCCGATCCGGCGGCGGCCCGCGAGGTCACCCGCGCGACCGCCCCGAGCCGTAGTGCGGGGGCGGGCAGGTCACCGCGGGCCAGCTCCGGACCGGCCGGGCGGGCGAGCGACAGGTGCGCGGTCGAGCCGACCACGCCGAGCGCGAGCAGCGCGGCGAGGAGCACCCCGAGCGGGAACCAGGTGCCCGCCGACGCGGCCGCCGGGCCGAGCGCGGCGTACAGCCCGGTACCGAACGTCGCCGAGAGGGCGACGACGACCGCGGTCACGGTCGGGATCCGGTACGGGGGGCGGGGCACCCGTTCACCTTCCCATCCACCCCTGTGCCGCGCGGCGCCGCGGGGGTGTCATTACCATCTCGGTCCGGTCTCGTCGTCCTGCCCGCCACCCGGCTCCCCACCCACCCGGCGGACGGGACGCGTGCACCGGCCACGCAGGGTGAGATCGGGCGATCTGGAGCCACTCGTCCGATACCCACCGTTCCCGTCCGACCCCGAGGAGTGCCACCCGTGCCGATCGACGTCCCGACCCTCCCGCAGACCGCCGCACACAGCGGTGCCGAGCCGGAGGCGGTCGTCGACGCCGTCGTGGTCGGTCTGCACGCCCCCGCGGCCGACGCCGCCGACGGCACCGGCCCGGCGCTGGCCGCGGGCGCCGCCGGCGTCGACACGGCGTTCTCCGGGGAGCTGCTGGAGCTGCTCACCACCGTCGGCGCGACCGGGAAGGCCGAGCAGGTC
>NZ_JAMXSG010000367.1:0-4452 GCF_024124365.1 Pseudonocardia sp. McavD-2-B | reverse complement strand
CCCGCGACGAGGCCGACCGCGCCGCCCGGGACGCCGCGGGGCGGGCCGAGCGGGCCGAGGAGGACCTGGCCCGGGCCGAGGAGGCGCTGGACGGGCTGCGGTCGGACTGAGCCCCCTCCGCTGCGACGCCCCGCGCCCGCCCGCCGGCCCGTGGCATCCTGACCCGGATCCGAGAACGAGGAGCCCCCGTGTCCGACGATCCCCGCCGTCACATCCGTGCCCCGCAGCAGATCAAGCACCTGAACGACGACCTGCTCGCCCGGCGCGACCGTGGTGAGCTGCCGTTCGAGCTGCCCGTCCTGACCGTCCCCGGCCGGCGCAGCGGGACACCCCGGCACACGCCGCTGACGGTGTACGCGACCGGCGGGAAGCGGTTCGTCGTCGGCGGGTTCCCGGGCGCGGACTGGATCGTCAACGTCCGGGCCGCGGGCGGGCGGGCCACGCTGAGCACGGGGCCCGACGCCGACCCGGAGCCCGTCGTGCTGGTGGAGGTGCCGCCGGAGCAGGCGCGCCCGGTGCTGGAGGCGTGGCCACAGGTCACCCCGGAGGGCGTCGGGATCATGGTGGAGAACGGGGTCGTCGCCGAGCCGACGCCCGAGGCGCTGGGAGCCCTGACCGGCATCTGCCCGGTGTTCCGCATCGACCCGGCCCGGTAGCCGTACGACGCCGGCGGCTCCGCGTGGCACGGTGACCGCCATGGACATCGGCATCGTCTTCCGGCCCGAGCTGCCCCCCGAGGAGCTGCCGGGCGTGGCCCGTGACGTCGAGGCCGCGGGGCTGGACCAGCTCTGGCTGTGGGAGGACTGCTTCCTGCACGGCGGGACCGCCACCGCGGCCGTCGCGCTGGCCCGCACCGACGCCCTGACCGTCGGGGTCGGGCTGTTCCCGGTGCCGCTGCGGAACCCGGCGGTCGTCGCCATGGAGACCGCCTCGCTCGCCCGGCTGTTCCCGGGCCGCTACCTGCCGGTCCTCGGGCACGGCGTGCTCGACTGGATGGGCCAGGTCGGCAACCGGGTCGCCTCGCCGCTGACCCTGCTCGCCGAGCACACGACCGCGGTACGGGACCTGCTCGCCGGTCGCGAGGTCACCCGCTCCGGGCGCTACGTCTCCCTGGACCGGGTCCGGCTCGACCACCCGCCGACGACCGTCCCACCGGTGCTGGTCGGCGGGCGCGGGCCGCGCACCCTGCGGCTGGCCGGGGACCTCGCCGACGGGGTCCTGCTCGACTCGGGCCTGCCCCCCGCCGACGTCCGGTCCTCGCTCGACGCGTGCGGCCCGGGCGGCGCCGCGGACGGGTTCCGGCGCATCGGCTACGTCGCGCTGCCGGAGCACCGGGCCGAGGTGGAGGCGGTCGTCCGGAGCCACGCCGCGGCCGGGCCGGACACCGTCGTCCTGGTCCCGCCGGCCGGCGCCCCGGACCCGCGTCCCTGGCTGGAGGCCGTGGCCGCGGCCCGCAGGACGCTCACGCCGGAGCGGTGAACCCCGAGCGCAGCTCCCGCTTGCGGACCTTCCCGGTCGCCGTCCTGGGCAGCGGCTCGTCGGTCCACCGCACGTGCGCGGGCGCGGCGAACTCCCCCACCCGCGCGGCGACGGCGGCGCGGACGGCGTCGTCGTCGCGGGCCGCTCCGGGGCGGGCCCGGACCAGTGCGGCGACCTCCTCGCCCAGGCGCGGGTGCGGCACGCCGAGCACCGCCACCTCCAGCACCCCGTCGACGGTGTGGATCGCCGCCTCCACCTGCGCGGAGTACACGTTCTCCCCACCGCGCAGCACGACATCCTTCAACCGGTCCACGACGTACACCCAGCCGTCGGTCACGTGCCCCAGGTCGCCGGTGCGGAACCAGCCGTCGACGAACGCCTCGGCGTCGGCGTCGGGCCGGTTCCAGTAGCCGCGGACGACGTTCGGGCCGCGGAACCACAGCTCGCCGACCTCGCCGTCGCGCAGCGCCTCCCCGTCCGGGCCGGCGACCCGCAGCCGGGCCCCCGGCGCGGGCCGGCCGACCGAGTCGGGACGGGCCCGGTACTCGGACCCGGTGTTCGCGCAGATCGCCGAGGTCGTCTCGGTCAGGCCGTAGCCGTTCGCGGCCCCGGCGCCGAGGTCGCGCCCGATCCGCGCGACGAGCTCGGGCGGCACGGGTGCCCCGCCCATCCCGACCGTCCGCAACGACGCGAGGTCGGCGGGGTCGGCGCCGTCGAGCAGCGCCGCCGTCGTCGACGGGACACCGTTGGAACGGGTCAGCCGCTCGGACCGGACGACGGCCCGCGCCGCGGCCGGGTCCCAGCGGTGCAGGGTCGCGAGCTTCGCCCCGCCGAGCACGGCGCCGACGAGTCCGTTGATGCCGGCGATGTGGAACATCGGGTACATCAGCAGCGTCCCCTGCTGCCCCGGCGGCGGTCCCACCCCGGAGTCGAGCGCGGTGGCGCGGGCCTGCAGCGCGACGTTGAGCAGGTTCGTCACGTGGTTGCGGTGGGTGCCGACCGCGCCCTTCGGTCGGCCGGTGGTGCCGGAGGTGTAGAGGATCGTCGCGTCGTCGTCCGGGCCGGGCGCGGTGACCCCGACCGGGTCACCGGGGCCGTCGGTGCGCAGCCCGAGGTCCTCCCACCCGGTCACCGGACCGGGCTCGGGCGCGCCGCCCCCGCGGACCCGGACGACCGGCACCCCGGTGCCGCTCCCACCGCACAGGGCGGCGCACCGTTCCGGGTCGGCCACGACCAGCCCGGCACCGGAGTCGGCCACCGCCCACGCCAGCTCGGGTGCGCTCCACCAGGCGTTCAGCGGGACGACGACCAGCCCCGCGACCTGGGCGGCGAAGAAGACCACCGGCCACTCCGGCAGGTTCCGCATCGCGATCGCGACCCGGTCGCCGGGGCGCAGCCCGAACCGTCCGGTGAGCACGCAGGCCAGGTCGGCGACCAGGCTCCGGTGCTCGCCGTAGGTGCGACGCTCGCCGTGGTGGACGGTGAACGTGCGCTCCGGCCACGCCGCCGTCGCCGCCCACAGCTCGGCCAGGGTGTGCGGGCCACGCCGGTAGACCCGCATCGCGGCGCCGCGCACGTCGGCGTCGACCAGCTCGAACTCCCCGCCGGGCGCGGTCAGTGCGGCGATCACCGGGCCGAGCCCGGTGGTCGCGGCGGTGTCGTCTCTCGGGGTGTCTCGCATCGGCGCACCTCCTCGTGCCCGTCCGTCCTACCCCGGCGGGGTCCGGAGGGGAAGCCGTGGTCGTTCGCTCTCGACAACGATCGTGTCCCGACTCACCGCGCACCAGTACGCCTGTCCCATTTAGGCTCGGGTCGTGATCACACGGTGAGCCCCCGCCCGTCGCTGTCCGGATGGTGGCGCTGGCTGCTGCTCGCCGCGCTGACCGTGCTCGTGACCGCCGGGCTCGCCGCGGTCGACGTGCCCTCCCCCGCCCTGTTCGCCGGGCTGCTGGTCGCGACCGTCCTCGCCCTGACCGGGCTCGGCCCCGCGCGGGTCGCCCGCCCGGCGACGTCGGGTGCGCAGGCGGTCATCGGCGTCGTCATCGGCCTGCTCGCCCGCCCGGACACCCTGGCCGCGGTGGCAGCCGAGTGGCTGCCGGTCCTGCTGATCAGCCTCGCGACGCTGCTGGTCAGCATGGGATCCGGACTCCTCATGGGTCTGCAGCGGGGGGTCACTCCGCTCACCGGGATGCTCGCGCAGACCGCGGGCGGCGCGTCCGGGCTCGTCGCGATCAGCCGCGAGCTGGGTGGCGACGAGCGCACCGTCGCCGTCATCCAGTACCTGCGGGTCGGGCTGGTCACCGCGACGATGCCGGTGGTCGCCGCGGTCGTCTACGGCGCCTCCCCCGGCGCACCTGCCGCCGCGCCCACCGGCCCCGGCGCGCCGTGGTGGGTCGGGCTCGCGGTGACCGCGCTGTGCGTGGGCGTCGGCGTCCCGCTCGGGAAGCTCGCCCGGGTCCCCGCCGGTGCGCTGCTCGGACCGATGGTGGTGGCGCTGGTCATCAGCCTGGCCGGGTTCTCCTTCGCCGCGTCGGTGCCGCTGCCGCTCGTCGACGTCGCCTACGCCGTCATCGGCTGGCAGGCCGGGCTGCGCTTCACCCGGGCCGCGCTCGGCACCGTCGCGCGGGTGCTGCCGCTGGCGACCGCGCTGATCCTGGGCGTCGTCGCGCTCTGCGCCGGACTGGGGCTGCTGCTGTCGCACTTCACCGGCATGACCCCGCTGGAGGGCTACCTCGCGACCACCCCGGGCGGGGTGTACGCGGTGCTGGCGACGGCGATCTCCTCCGGCGTGGACGTCACCTCGGTGGTCGCGGTGCAGGTGCTGCGGGTGATCCTGATGCTGCTGGTCGCGCCGTGGATCGCGCGACTGGTCGGCCGGCGGCTCGGCCCGGGCGGCGCGGCCTGAGGCCCGCTCAGCGGACCCGCGCGACCCTCCCCGGCGGCGGCGCCGGGACCGCACCGGGGTGCAGCAGG
>NZ_JAMXSG010000366.1:0-4462 GCF_024124365.1 Pseudonocardia sp. McavD-2-B | reverse complement strand
AGGGTGCCGCTGCGCTGGCCGGACGCGGCCATCCCGGTACTGGCCGCCTCGGTGAGCGACCCGGCCCCGGCGTCGAGCGCGGCGGCCAGCGCCGGGACGGTGGCGCGCAGGCCGAGCCGGTCGACCCGCCCGGCGTAGACACCGCCCAGGAGCGGGTCGGCGATCCGGTCGACGACCTCGGGACCGAACCGGCGGCGCAGCAGCGCCCCGAGCGCGACGTCGGTGCCCGGGTCCCAGTCCAGCGGCGTGCTCGGCTCGGCGGCGACCGCGGCCCGTCCGGCGTCGGACAGCACTCCCCCGAGGTCGGCGTCGCGGCCGGGCACGCCCATCAGGGTGCCGCGGGGCAGGCCGACGGTCCGCCCGCCCGCGCGGATCGTCGCCGTCGCCGCGGTGGGGTGGGTGAGCGCGTCGGCCAGCCCGATCTCGGTGAGCAGCGCGGGGACCTCGGGACGACGGGCGAGGAAGGCCTCGGCGCCGACGTCGAAGGGCGCCCCCGCGAGATCGACCGTGCGCAGCACGCCGCCGAGCCGGTCACGCTGCTCGAGCACCACGATCTCGGCGGCCGGGCCGAGCAGCGTGCGCAGCCGGTGCGCGCAGGCCAGACCGGAGACACCGCCGCCGACGACGGCGACGCGGGTCATCGCGACGGACGGTCGCCCGTCGGCCCGGCCACGGGCTGGGCGTGCACCGTCTCGACGGTCCGGGTGATCGCGTCCGGGTCGGTGGGGGGCAGGACACCGTGGCCCAGGTTGAACACGTGCCCGCGGGTGCGGGCCCCCTCGGCGGCGATCCGCACGACCTCGGCATCGACGGCCTCCTGACCGGCGAACAGCACCGCCGGGTCCAGGTTGCCCTGCACGGGCACCGCGCCACCGGCCCGGCGGGCCGCGACGTCGAGCGGGGTCCGCCAGTCGACGCCGATCACGTCGGCGCCGGCGTCGGTCATCGCACCCAGGAGCTCGGCGGTGCCGACCCCGAAGTGGATCCGCGGCACGCCGGCCCCGGCGAGCGCGCCGAGCACGGCGGCGGAGTGCGGCAGCACGAACTCGCGGTAGTCGCGCTCGGACAGCGCGCCCGCCCAGGAGTCGAACAGCTGGACCGCGTCCACCCCGGCGGCGACCTGCTGCTGCAGGAACGTGCCGGTGAGCACGGCGAGCTTGCCGAGCAGGGCGTGCCACACGTCGGGGGCCGAGCGCATGAGGGACTTGGTCCGCTCGTGGTTGCGGCTCGGGCCGCCCTCGATGAGGTAGGAGGCGAGGGTGAACGGGGCGCCCGCGAATCCGATCAGCGGGACGCGGCCCAGCTCGGGCAGCAGCAGGCCGATCGCCTCGGTGACGCGCGCCACCTGCTCGGGCGCCAGCTCGGGCAGTGCCGCGACGTCGGCGGCGGTGCGGACCGGTGAGTCCACGACGGGGCCGGTGCCCGGCACGATGTCCACCCCGATGCCCGCCAGGTACAGCGGCACCACGATGTCGGAGAACAGGATGGCCGCGTCCATGTCGTGGCGGCGGACCGGCTGCAGGGTGATCTCGCAGGTCAGGTCCGGGGTGAGACACGCCTCGAGCATCGCGTTGTCCCGGCGCAGGGCCCGGTACTCCGGCAGCGAGCGACCCGCCTGGCGCATGAACCAGACCGGCAGCCGCGACGGCGTCGCACCGCGCGCTGCGTCGAGGAACGGTGCTCCCGCGAGGTCGCGGCGGGCGGGGGGCGCGGAGACGATGCCTGCAGTCATGACCTCCGGATGATCCCACGCGGACCGGGCCGGTGCTCGGGCGCCCCGGCGCGCCTGCCAGGTACGACGGGTATCGCACCCTAGAGTCCGACGCCGTGCCGGACCCGAACTCACCACCACCAGCAGCGTTCCGCAGCGCGGTCCGCTCGCTCGCGTCGGTCCGACCGCGCCCCGAGCTCGTGGTGCGGCCGCTCGAGGCCCCGCCCCGGCTCGCGCCGTACAGCTGGGCGACCAGCGTCGAGGCCGACATCGGGCACCGCGGCGACGGGACCGACGACCTCGACGAGCCGGACACCTCCGGCCGGTTGATCCTGCTCCACGACCCCGACGGCCAGGAACGCTGGGAGGGCACCTTCCGGCTGGTCTGCTTCGTGCAGGCCCGGCTGGAGCCCGGCCAGCTCGGCGACGACATGCTGCCGCGGATCGGCTGGTCCTGGCTGACCGACGCGCTCGAGCACGCCGGCGCCGGGTTCACCGCGCTCGGCGGGACCGTCACCCAGACCTCGTCGGTCCGCTTCGGCGGGCTCAGCGGCGGCGGTGGCGGCCCCGGCGAGGGGCCGCCGCGGGAGGACGACGTCGAGCTGCGCGCCTCCTGGTCGCCCACGGAGAGCGACGGCGATCTGTCCCGACACGCCGTCGCGTTCGCGTCCCTGGTGTCGACCGCTGCGGGTCTGCCGCCGGTCGGCGCAGTGCCGTTGAGCCGATCACCCGGCTGAACGTCGCAGGTCAACGGCACGCGTCGGAAATCTTTCACCCGGAGGGGTGGGACCGCGCCCACATGCATGTAACTTTCCAGGCCGGAAAGACGAATGCACACCAGACGTTAGGCCGCATGGAGGGATACCATCTCTTCCATGGCACCCGCCCGGGCGGCCGAGCGCCACTCTCCGTCCCTCGGGTTCCGGTGTTGGTCGGGGGCGTACGACCGACTCCAGGAAGGTTGACGACGTGGCTGTACTTGGCCAGCAAGTGCCGGCGCAGAGCTCCGGCAGCACCACCCCAGGTGGCGCTCCGATCGGTGGAGCAGTGCTCTCGCCGGGGATCGTCCCGCAGCCGCGGGAGGAGCTGTTCACGGTTCTCGTCGTGGACGACCACCCGCTGCTCCGCGAGGCGATCGCCGGACGGCTGCGCTCCATGGGAGCGGGCACCGTGCACGAGGCCGCCTCGGTCACCGAGGCGCGGGCTCGCGCCCACGCCGCGGGTCCCTGCGACCTCGCGATCCTCGACCTGACCCTGCCGGACGGCAGCGGGCTGGACCTGGTCAGCGAGCTCCGCTCGCTCGGCTGGAACCGACTGGTCGTGCTCGCCTCCTCCGACGACCCGTACGCGGTCCGCTCGGCGTTCCAGGCCGGCGCGCAGGCCTACCTGCTCAAGTCGGCGTCGCCCTCGGTCGTGACCGACGGCGTCAAGCGGGTCCTCGACGGCGGCGTCTACGCCGACCCGACGGTCGCCCCGCTGCTCGCCACCGGGTCCCGCGTGCCGGGCACCGACAACACCCCGCGGGAGCTCTCGGCCCGCGAGGTCGAGGTGCTGCAGCTCGTCGCGGACGGCCAGTCCAACAAGGAGATCGGTGAGGCCCTGAACCTCTCCGCCCTCACGGTGAAGAGCCACCTCTCCCGGATCGGCCGCAAGCTCGGCACCGGCGACCGCGCCCAGATGGTCGCGCTCGCCATGCGCGCGGGGGTCATTCGCTGACTCCCGGGACCGGCGCCGCCGGCGGTACGGACACGACCCGGCCGCCGGTCTCGGCGACTCCGGACGGTTCACCCGATCCGGTACCGCTGCTCCGTCCCGCCGACGGCCTCCCCCCGGTCACCGCGACCGCCGACGACCTCGCCCGCGTGGCCGCGGCGATCGCCGGCGGCAGCGGCCCGGTCGCCGTCGACGCGGAGCGTGCCTCCGGCTTCCGGTACTCCCAGCGCGCCTACCTGGTGCAGCTACGGCGTGCCGGGGCCGGGTCCGCGCTGGTGGACCCGATCCCGCTGCGCGGCGAGCTGGGCCCGCTCGCCGAGGCCCTCGACGGCCCGGAGTGGGTGCTCCACGCGGCCTCCCAGGACCTCCCGTGCCTGGCCGAGCTGGACCTGCGCCCGGCGTCGCTGTTCGACACCGAGCTCGCCGGCCGGCTGGCCGGGCTGCCCCGGGTCGGGCTCGGCCCGATGGTGGAGAACCTGCTCGGCCTCGGCCTGGAGAAGGGGCACGGCGCCGCCGACTGGTCGCGTCGCCCGCTCCCCGAGGACTGGCTGGTCTACGCCGCACTCGACGTCGAGGTGCTCGTCGACCTGCGCACCGTCCTGACCCGGATGCTCGACGAGCAGGGCAAGCTCGACTGGGCCCGCCAGGAGTTCGAGGCGGTCCGCACCGCCCCGCCACCCCCGCCGCGCGCGGAGCCCTGGCGGCGCACCTCCGGCATCCACAAGGTCCGCCGCCCCCGCCCGCTCGCCGCGGTCCGGGAGCTGTGGCAGGCGCGTGACTCCCTCGCCGCCGATCGCGACATCGCCCCCGGCCGGGTCCTGCCCGACGCCGCGATCGTCGACGCCGCGGTGCGCAACCCCGACTCCCCGCAGGCACTGGCCGAGCTGCCGGTGTTCCGCGGTCGCTCCCAGCGCAGGCTGGCCCGGTACTGGTTCGACGCGCTGCGCCGGGCCGCCGACCTCCCCGAGGCCGAGCTGCCGCGCGGCGCCGCCACCACCGACGGCCCGCCGCCGGCGTCGCGCTGGGCCGACCGCGACC
>NZ_JAMXSG010000365.1:0-4464 GCF_024124365.1 Pseudonocardia sp. McavD-2-B | reverse complement strand
GGGCCCCGCAGATCTCATGCTGGACCTCAACCGAGTCGAGCGAGCAGGGCGATGACCCAGCGGCACCTCGGGCGCATCGGCAACCCAATCACGATCACCGACACCCGGAGGGTGGACCAGTGAGCGCGACGCCCACGACCACTACCGCGCCGGCACCGACTGCGGGGTCTGCGGCACCGCCTGCCGCGTCTTCCACGCCCGCACCGCCGCCGGCCGCTCGGCCGGTCGCGCCGCCCGTCTCACCTCGGCCCTGCTGCGGCGCAGCTGACCCCTGCGCTCCGTCCCCGGACGGTCCGCCGGGAGACGTTCCACGAACGCCCCCGCCTCCTCCCGTGAGGCGGGGGCGTTCGCGTGTCCGTCGTCAGGCCGCGGCGGCCAGCCAGGGCTCCCAGGCGGGCAGTGGTTCCACCGCCAGGACGAGCACCCCCGCCCCGTTCCTCGCGGGCGGTGCCGGCGCCGTCCGCAGGGTCCAGCCCAGTTCCTCGATGAGACGGTCCGCCTTCTTCGAGTTGCAGGCCTTGCATGCCGCGACGCAGTTCTCCCAGCTGTGCGCCCCTCCGCGGCTGCGGGGGATCACGTGGTCGATGGTGTCGGCGCGTCTGCTGCAGTACGCGCAGCGTCGGGCGTCACGACGGAGCACACCGGCCCGGGTCATGGGCACCGATCGGCGGTAGGGCACCCGGACGTAGCGGGAGAGCCGCAGGACGGACGGTGCCGGGAGAGCGAGACTCTCGGAACGGAACTCCGCGCCCTCGAGCGCCTCCTGGAGACACTCGGCCTTACCGGCGAGCAGCAGGCAGATGGCGCGCTTGGACGTGACCACGGCCAGCGGTTCGAAGCTGGCGTTGAGGAGCAGGACCCGGGACCCCGATGGGATCCGAGCCGTGGTCGGCAGCTCGGCCCCCGGTGCCGGGACGGGATCGTCGGGGAGCGCGTCGACCGCTCTCAGTTCGCCAGGGACGATCATCTCGGCACCATGGGGGACGGGTTGTCGGTACGGCACGCGACCACCTCCGCGAACGCTCGAGGTCCGGATGTAGTCGACCATACGGAACCCGGGTTACGCGAGTGTGATAGCGCGACCGACGCGGGGTGTCCCGTCGGTTCCGCGGCGCGGATCAGCCCCCGAGTGCGCCGATCACGTCCGCGAGGAGGTCGCCGGTGTCCTCGACACCGCAGGACAGCCGCACCAGACCGTCCGGCACCGCGTCGCCCCAGCGCGCCCGCCGGTCCGCAGCGGTGCGCAGCCCGCCGAAGCTCGTCGCCGAGTCGACCAGCGTCGTGCGGGCCAGGAACTCCGAGACGGCGTGGGCGTCGGCCAGGGTGAACCGCAGGATCCCGTTCCAGCGCCGCATCTGGGTCCGGGCGAGCACGTGCGACGGGTCGTCGGCCAGCCCTGGCCAGCGCACGTCGTGCACGCCCGGGGTCTCCCGCAGCGCGACGGCGAGCGCGCGGGCGTTCTCGGCCTGCCGGGCCAGCCGCAGGTCCAGGGTGCCGAGCCCGCGCAGCGCCAGCCAGGTCTCCATCGGCCCGGCGATCGCGCCGCCGCGGGTGCGGAAGGCGCGGACCCGCTCGTGGTACACCGGGTCGGCCGCGGACACGTGCCCGAGCAGCAGATCCCCGTGCCCGGACAGCGCCTTGGTGTCGCTGGCGACGACGAGGTCCGCGCCGAGCGCGAGCGGCTGCTGCCCGAGCGGGGTGCACGTGGTGTTGTCGACGGCGACGACCGCCCCGGCCGCATGCGCGGCGGCGGCGACCGCGGCGACGTCGCAGACCTCCAGGCCGGGGTTCGACGGCGTCTCCAGCATCACCAGTGCGGGCCGGTGCCGGGCGATCGCCGAGGCCCAGTCGCCCGCGGTCGCGCAGTAGGCGACCGGCACCCCGAGCGGTGCGAGCTCCTCGTCGGCGAGCAGGCGCGCGACGTAGTAGCCGTCGCTGGGCAGCAGCACGCCGCGCCCGGCGCCGGTGAACGCACGCAGGACCGCGGCGATCGCGGCCATCCCGGACGGGAACACCGTGCACGGCCCGCCGTCGAGCTCGCCGACGGCGGCCTCGAACTCCCGCCACGTCGGGTTGTCCGCGCGGGCGTAGAAGTCCGCGCCCTGGTCGGCCTCCTCCGGGCGGCCGAGGTGGTAGGTGCTGGTCAGCACCGGCCCTCGGTGCACCGGATCGCCGACGGCGTGGGCGTCGTGCTCCCCGCCGCGCACGCAGCGGGTGCCGTCTCCGAGCATGGGGTTCACTCCGGCTTCGGGGCCCGGGAGATCAGTTCCTTGGCCATCTGGTGGGCGGTCATGCCCTCGTGGCAGACCCGGCGCACCGCGTCGGCGATGGGCAGCTCCACCCCGGCGCGCTCACCGAGCTCGCAGATCGACAGGCAGGACTTCACGCCCTCGGCGACCTGGCCGTGGTTGGCCTTCTCCGCCTCGGCGAGACTCGCGCCGCGGCCGAGCTGCTCGCCGAAGGTGCGGTTGCGCGACAGCGGGGAGCTGCACGTCGCCACCAGGTCGCCCATGCCGGCCAGGCCGGCGAAGGTCAGCGGCGAGGCACCGAGCGCCATCCCGAGCCGGGACATCTCGGCCAGCCCGCGGGTGATCAGCGACGCCCGCGAGTTGTCGCCCAGCCCCATCCCGGACGCGACGCCGACGGCCAGCGCGATGACGTTCTTGCCCGCCCCGCCCAGCTCCGCCCCGACGACGTCGGTGTTGGTGTAGGCGCGGAAGTAACCGGTCGCACAGGCGGTCTGCAGCGCCACCGCACGGTCGTGGTCCTCGCACGCGATGACGGTGGCCGTCGGCTGCTCGTGGGCGATCTCCGCGGCCAGGTTCGGCCCGGACACCACGGCGAGCCGGTCCACCCCGACGCCGGTGACGTCGTCGATGACCTCGGTCATCCGCTTGAGCGTCCCCAGCTCGACGCCCTTGGCCAGGCTGGTGAGGGTGACCCCGGCCGGGACCAGGTCGCGCCAGCGCTCCAGGTTGTCGCGCAGCGACTGCGACGGCACCGCGAGGATCACCGCGTCGGCCCCGTCGAGGGCCTCGGCCGCGTCGTGGGTGGCCCGCAGCGTGTCCGGCAGCGCGACGTCAGACAGGTAGTCGGGGTTGCGCCGGTCGGCGTTGATCGCCTCGGCCACCTCCGCCCGGCGGGCCCACAGCCGCACGTCGCGACCGGCGTCGCCGAGGACCTTCGCGAACGCGGTGCCCCAGCTGCCCGCGCCGAGCACGGCGACGCGGTGGATCGAGTGCACGGGTTCGTTGACCGGACGCTCCCCGAACGACGGGGCCGGGGGGACGCTCATCGGCCCGCCTCGCTCTCCGGGCGGCGGCGGTAGAACTCCTCCGGCGCGTCCTCGTCGCGGACCTCGGCGAGCAGCTCCCGCACCCGTCCCATGATCAGGTCGGTGACCTCGCGCAGGATGTGGGCGTCCAGCGGGCGCCCGCGGTAGGCGCTCAGGTCCACCGGGTCCCCCGCGCGCAGCACGACATCGGTGCGCGGCAGCGGGCGGAACTTCTTCTCGTAGCCGTTCAGGACCTCGCGGGTCCCCCAGTGCACCATCGGGATGACCGGCACGTCCGAGGCCAGCGCCATCCGCGCGACGCCGGTGCGCGAGCGCATCGGCCACCCGTCGGGGTCGCGGGTGATGGTGCCCTCCGGGTAGATGATGACGATCTTGCCGTCGGCCAGGGCCTGCGTCCCGGCGGCCAGGCTCTGCTGGGCGTCGGCGGAGTCGCGGTAGACCGGGATCTGCCCCGAGCCGCGCAGCACCTGCCCGAGCACCGGCACCTGCCACAGGCTGCTCTTGGCCAGGAACCGGGGCACCCGCCCCGCGCTGTGCACGTAGGTCCCGGTGTGGATCGGGTCCAGGTGCGAGATGTGGTTGCCGACCAGCAGCGCGCCGCCCCGGGCCGGGAGGTGCTCACGGCCCTGGTAGCGCGGCCGGCCGGTGAGCCAGCCGATCGAGTAGAAGAACGGGACGGCGAAACCGACCCAGAATCCGCTCTTCTCGCGTGCCACCGGCGGCCTCCTCCTGCCCGCCTCGGTGGCGGGTCGTGGGGTCGTCGCGGATCGGGATGATCCGGATCTCGTCCGTGGAGTCTCCCCACAGAGGCCCCACGGTGTCACGCGGGGTGCCAGACTGGGGCCGTGACCCTGCGGGTGGACCTGGTCGTACCGGTGAAACCGCTGCCCCGCGCCAAGACCCGGCTGCGCGGTGCCGCCGACGGCGGGGTGGGTGATCTCGACGCGCACCAGCGGCTCGCGCTGGCCCTGGCCCGCGACACGGTGGCCGCCGCCGTCGCCGCGACGGCGGTCCGGCACGTGCTGGTGATCTCCTCGGACCCGGCGGTGGCGATGGAGGTCGGCGCGCTCGGCGCGGAGGTCGTCACCGACCCCGGCCGCCGGCTCAACGGCGCGCTGCGCCACGGTGCCGCGCTGCTGCGCGCGCGCGACCCGCACGCCGCGCTGGGG
>NZ_JAMXSG010000364.1:0-4485 GCF_024124365.1 Pseudonocardia sp. McavD-2-B | reverse complement strand
GGCGGGGTCTGCGCCGGCTGCGACCTGGTCGCGGGCTGCCGCGACGCGACCGGCACCGAGCCGGGCTCGGAGCCCGGGGCCCGCACCGGGCTCACCCGCGAGGCCTGACCTGCGGGGCCTGGTCCGCAGGCCCCAACCCCGGGCTACCAGCCGCGGGAGCCCGGCCCGCCCTTGAACGGGCCGACGACCTCGTCGGTGACCCAGCCGCCGTAGAACCCGCCGGGCTGCGGGCGGACCGTCTCCCCGTCCAGGGTGATCCGCTCGAACGGCGCCACGTAGACCGCGACCCGGTCGGTCAGCTCCGGGTAGCGCGCGTCCGGCCGCGGGTACCACCAGGCGACGTCGGTCAGCGGCGGCACGCCGGGGACACGCACATCGCAGTAGTGGGCGACGCCCTTCCACTCGCAGAACGTGCGGTGCTCGCCGGGCACCAGCACGCCGTCGGTGAAGGCGGTGCGGGGCAGATACCAGGTCGGCGGGTGGCTGGTCTCCAGCACCCGGACGAGGTCGTCCGACGCGGCGACGAGCGTCCCGCCGTGCCACAGCTCCGCGCGGCGGGGCACCTGCTCCGCCCGGGGCGGGCGCGGGTAGTCCCACACCGACTCCTGCCCGGGGCCGACGGGATCGGGCTGGGGACGACGGTCGAACAGCACGACCCCCACGGTAGGCCGGTCAGCGGCCCCCGGGCACGGTCGCGGCGCACTCGCGCGGCGCGGCACCGGCCGTGGCGTGGTCGAACCCGTCGTAGCCGACGACCGGGAAGACACGTCCGCCCGCGGGGATTCAGTTCCAGGCGGGATCCCGCGGGAACGTGGCGAGCAGCGCCAGCGGGACGCCCTGGCGGCGCAGCACCCGTTCCCACAGCTGGTCGTAGACGGTGGTCAGCAGGTCGTCGGGCAGGCCGGGGACGACGTACCAGTCACCCCGGGCGATCTCGCCGCCCAGCTGGCCCGCGTCCCAGCCGGAGTACCCGGCGAAGATCCGCAGGCCGCGCAGCCGCTGCGCGAGCGGAGCCGGGTCGGAGTCGAGGTCGACCAGCTGCACCGGTGGCCGGACCGGCATCAGCCCACCGAGCCCGCGGCCGGTCTCCCCGGTCCGCAGGGCGGCCAGGCAGAGCGCGGTGCGCGCCTCGACCGGACCGCCGACGAACATGGTCCCGGGGTCGCTGGTGAGCCCGGCCCACCGCGGGAGCACGTCCCGTACGGCCGCCTGGCCCGGCCGGTTGAGCACGACCCCGAGGCTGCCCTGCGGACGGTGCTCGATCATGTAGACGACCGTCCGCGAGAAGTTCGGGTCGCCCAGACCGGGGGCGGCGACGAGCAGACTCCCCGGTGTGACCGGGGGAAGAGCGGCGCCTCGCGTGGCGCGGTGTTCCCGCACGGGTCCATGTTCGCACCTCCGGCACGGACGCGATGCCGCCACCCGTTCGCCGCATCGTCGTACACCGGACATGATCGTCCATACGTTCGTACAATACGTACGTACATCAGTGTGTACGTATGTACGGGACGCCCGTGCAGCTCAGAGGTTCTCGGCCGCCCAGGCCCGCAGGGCGACCTCGGCCTGCTCGGCGTCCATCGGCCCCTGCTCCATCCGCAGCGCCAGCATGTGCCGGTAGGCCTTCCCGACCGCCGGGCCCGGCGGGATGCCCAGCAGCTCCATGATCCGGTTGCCGTCGAGGTCGGGGCGGATCGCGTCGAGCTCCTCCTGCTTGCGCAGCTCGGCGATCCGGTCCTCCAGCCCGTCGTAGTTGCGCTGCAGGGCCGAGGCCCGGCGCCGGTTGCGGGTGGTGCAGTCCGAGCGCACCAGCCGGTGCAGGCGCTCCAGCAGCGGGCCGGCGTCGGCGACGTAGCGGCGCACGGCCGAGTCGGTCCACTCGCCCTTGCCGTAGCCGTGGAACCGCAGGTGCAGGTAGACCAGCTGGCACACGTCGTCGACCAGGACCTTCGGGTACTTGAGCGCACGCAGCCGCTTGCGGGTCATCTTCGCCCCGACCACCTCGTGGTGGTGGAACGAGACCCGCCCGTCCGGCTCCTTGCGCCGGGTCGCCGGCTTGCCGATGTCGTGCAGCAGCGCGGCCAGGCGGAGCGTGAGGTCCGGCCCGTCGGTCTCACGCTCGATCGCCTGCTCCATCACGACGAGCGAGTGGGTGTAGACGTCCTTGTGCTGCATGTGCTCGTCGGTCTCCAGCTGCATAGCCGGGACCTCGGGGACGACGTGCCGGGCCAGGCCGGTGTCGCAGAGCAGCTCCAGGCCGCGCCGCGGGTGGTCGCCGATCATCAGCTTGGTGAACTCGGCCTGCACCCGCTCGGCGGTGATCCGGGTCAGCTCGTCGGCCATCGCCGTCATCGCGGCGGTGACCCGCGCGGCGGGGGTGAACCCGAGCTGGGAGACGAAGCGGGCGGCGCGCAGCATCCGCAGCGGGTCGTCGGAGAAGGAGCGCTCCGGGGTGTCCGGGGTGTCCAGGACACCCTGGGCCAGCGCGGCGAACCCGCCGTGCGGGTCGACGAAGCGGCGGTGCGACCCGGTCAGCTCGACCGCCATCGCGTTGACCGTGAAGTCGCGGCGCACCAGGTCGCCCTCGACGGTGTCGCCGAAGCGGACCTCGGGGTTGCGGGAGGTGCCGTCGTAGGTGTCGGCACGGAATGTCGTCACCTCGAGGGTCTGCCCGTCGCGGCGCAGCCCGACGGTCCCGAACGCGATCCCGGTGTCCCAGACGGCCTCGGCCCAGCCGCGCACGATCGCGAGGATCTGCTCGGGGCGGGCGTCGGTGGTGAAGTCGAGGTCCCCGGAGTCCCGGGTCGACGCGCCGGTGCCGCGCAGCACCGCGTCGCGGACGCTGCCGCCGACGAGGTAGAGCAGGTGACCGCGGGCGGCGAAACGGGCGGCCAGCTCGTCGGCGACGGCCGGGACGTCGAGCAGTGCGACCACGGCGTTCTCCTGTGCTCGCTGCAGCTCGTCCGGGTCCGGGGCGGATCCGGCCGGAGGTCGGGTCGGCCGGGTCACCTGTCGGGCGGTGGAGGACGGGGACGACGAGGACACGACGGGCCAGTCTAGGCAACGCGCCCGGCCGGTGGACACGGGTCCTCCGGTCACTCCGTACCGCTCGACCGCTGATCGACGGCAGGGCGACCGGGTGACGCCACGGCCGCGGGCGGCTCGTCGACCCCCCTTCGAGCCACCTCCTCGTTACCATCGCCACATGTCCACCTCCCGCGGCCGCTCCTCGGCAGGGCGCGGCGCGGAACCCGGCCGTGAGGGCCGGAGCGCACGCGCCGGCCGTGCCGGGCGCGCCGACCGGTCCCCGGACCGCCGTCGCCGGCTGCGCACGGTGGACGAGACGTCCGCCGGTGGGCTCGTCGTGCACCCCGAGACCGGCGCCGCCGCGCTGATCGGCCGGCTGGACCGCCGGGGCAGGCTGCTGTGGTCGCTCCCGAAGGGCCACATCGAGGCCGGTGAGACCGCGGAGCAGGCCGCGGTGCGCGAGGTGCAGGAGGAGACCGGCATCATCGGTGAGGTGCTGGCTCCCCTGGGCACCATCGACTTCTGGTTCGTCGCCGAGGACCGGCGCGTCCACAAGACGGTCCACCACTACCTGATGCGCGCGCTCGGCGGCGAGCTCTGCGACGAGGACGTCGAGGTCTCCGAGGTGGCCTGGGTGCCGCTCGACGAGCTCGAGGGCCGCCTCGCCTACGCCGACGAGCGTCGGCTGATCCGGCATGCGGCCAACCTGCTGGAGGAGACGGCGTGAGCCGGGTCGCGGCCCTGGTCGCGATCGTGCTCACCGCGGTGGTGGCACTGCTCCTGCCTGCGGCGTTCCCGGCGGGCGCCCCGCAGGCCGCCGCCCGGGACCGCCCGGCGCAGCAACCGGCCCAGCAGCCCGTCGCCCCGGTCCGGCTCGACGTCGGCACGATGACCCCGCGGGTGGTCACGTCGGCGGGGCCGGGCGAGCTGGTCGTCACCGGGACCGTCACCAACACCGGCCCGGGGATCGTCGACGACTTGGCCGTCCGGGTGCAGCGCGGGCCGGTGCTCGCCGGCGAGGCGGCGCTGCGGGCCGCGCTGGCCGGGGAGGCCGCGGTCGACGACGCGACGCCGCCGTTCGCCGACCTCGGCCCGCTCGCGCCGGGCGCGTCGGTCCCGTTCCGCTACGCCGTCTCGCTCACGGGGCCCCCGCAGTCGACGCTGGCGCTCCCCGGCCCGGGCACCTACCCGCTGCTGGTGAACCTCAACGGGACCGTCGACGGCACGCCGTCGCGTCTGGCCGGGGTCCGCACGATGCTGCCGGTGTCGTCGCTGCCGGGCGCCGCGCCGCCGTCGTCGCCGGTCGCCGCCCCGCCGGTGACGATGCTGTACCCGATCACCGACGCCCCGCGCCGCGTCCCGCCGCTGCCCGGCGAGCCGCCGCTGCTGACCGACGACGACCTCGCGACCTCCTTCGCCGACGGCGGCCGGCTGCGCGGCCTGGTCGAGGCGCTGGGCTCG
>NZ_JAMXSG010000363.1:0-4499 GCF_024124365.1 Pseudonocardia sp. McavD-2-B | reverse complement strand
ACCACCCCGGCGGGCTCGCCGTCCACCAGCACGACGACGGCGGTCCGCCCCGCCTCCTGCAGCGCGGCGACCCCGGGGACCTCCACGTCACCGGCGAGCTCCGGGCGCCCGACGGCGACGGTCCGCCCGCCGACGACCGCCCGCACACCCTCGCCCGGGACCGCGGTGAACCCCTCGGCGTCGGGCAGGTGCAGGCCGCGCTCCAGGGCGTGCGCGCGCACCGCCCGGCCCAGTACGTGCTCGCTGCCGGCCTCGGCGGCCCCGGCCAGGGCGAGCAGCTCGTCGGCGCGACGGGACCCGAGCGGGGTCACCGACACCACCTGCGGGCGGCCGGAGGTCAGCGTGCCGGTCTTGTCGAGCACCACGGTGTCGACCTCGGCGAGCGCCTCCAGCACGGTGACGTCCTTGACCAGCGTCCCGCGCCGGCCGGACACCGCGACCGCGGCGAGCAGCGGCGGCATCGTCGCGAGCACGATCGCGCACGGCGAGGCCACGATCATGAAGACGATCGCGCGCAGCAGCGTCTCGGTGAACGGGGCACCGAGCAGCAGCGGAACCGCGAGCAGCAGCACCGTCCCCGCGACGACCAGCACCGAGTAGCGCTGCTCGACGCGCTCGATGAACAGCTGGCGGCCCGCCTTGGTCTCGGCGGCCCGCTCGACCTGCGCGGCGACCCCCGCGACGACGGTGTCCGCGGCGTCGCGCGAGACCCGGACCCGCAGCACCCCGGTGCCGTTGACGGTGCCCGCGAGCACCGCGTCGCCCGGACCGGTGCGGGCCGGGACCGGCTCACCGGTCAGCGCGGAGGTGTCGACCTCCGACACCCCGTCGAGCACGGCGCCGTCCCCGGGGACCCGCTCCCCCGGCCGCACCACGACCACCTGCCCCGCGGCCAGCTGCGCCGCCGGGACGGTGCGCTCGGTGCCGTCGTCGGCGACGACGGTCGCGGTCTCGGGGGCGAGGTCGAGCAGCGCGTCGATGCTGGCCCGGGTGCGGGCGGTCATGACCGACTCCAGCGCCCCGGAGGTCGCGAAGATGACGATGAGCAGGCCGCCGTCGAACCACTGCCCGATCGCGGCCGCGGCCACCGCGGCGACGATCATCAGCAGGTCGACGTCGAGCCGCTTCTCACCGAGCGCACGCAGGCCCTCGAGCGCGGGCTCCCAGCCGCCGAGGACGTAGCAGGCCAGGTACAGGCCGACGACCACCGCGGACGGCGCGCCGAGCAGGTCGACCCCGAGCGCCGCCAGGAAGGCCAGCAGGGAGGCCCCGGCCCAGCGGACCTCGGGCAGGGTCAGAGCGGATCGCATGCGTGAGACCGTACCTGCGTATGCACGAAGATACGCAGTCAGCCATCCACATGGTGAGACGGTGGACCATCCGCGCAGTCACGCAGGTATCCTCGACGTCGTGCACGAGTCCATCCACGGCTTCGCGATGCCGCCCGAGGACGAGGTCCGCCGGGTGGCGGACGCGATGCGCATGCTCTCCGACCCGACCCGGGTCAAGATCCTCTGGGCTCTGCTGCAGGGCGAGTCCTCGGTGGCCTGCCTCGCCGACCTGGTCGGCGCCGCCCCCACCGCGGTGAGCCAGCACCTGTCGAAGCTGCGACTGTCGGGCCTGGTCGAGAACCGGCGCGAGGGGACCTACGTGTACTACACCGTGGAGGACGCGACCGTCCGCGCCGTGCTGGAGCGGATGCTCGGGCAGGGCACGGTCGTCGACGGGTAGGTCCGCGGCGGGGCGGGTACGCGGATCGGGAGGACGCAACCGATCTTCCCGGAGGAGTGCACGCCATGCCCCAGCTCAGCATCGGTACCGAGAACGGCAGCCCGGTCGAGCTGCACTACACCGACCAGGGCTCCGGCGCACCCGTCGTGCTGATCCACGGCTGGCCGCTGTCGGGGAGGTCCTGGGAGAAGCAGGTCCCCGCGCTGGTCGACGCCGGCCACCGGGTCGTGACCTACGACCGTCGCGGCTTCGGCCAGTCCTCCCAGCCCTGGGACGGCTACGACTACGACACCTTCGCGGACGACCTGCACGCCCTGCTCGTGCACCTCGACCTGCGCGAGGCCACCCTCGTCGGGTTCTCGATGGGCGGCGGCGAGGTCGTCCGCTACGTCGCGAAGCACGGCACCGACCGGGTCGCCCGTGTCGTGCTGGCCGCGGCCGTCCCGCCGTACCTCTACAAGTCCGACGACAACCCCGACGGCGGTCTCGACGACGCCACGATCGAGCAGTTCCAGGGCGGCGTCACCGGTGACCGGATCGCCTTCCTGGAGGAGTTCACGTCGAACTTCTTCGCCGCGGGCGACCGGACCGACCTGATCAGCGAGCCGAACCGGGCCTACCACCGCTCGATCGCCGAGTTCGCGTCGCCGAAGGGCACCCTGGACTGCATCACCGCGTTCGGACGCACCGACTTCCGCGACGACGTGCAGAAGGTCTCCGACGCCGGCATCCCGACCCTGGTCATCCACGGCGACGCCGACGCGATCGTCCCGTTCGAGGTGTCCGGCAAGCGCTCGCACGAGGCGATCGAGGGCGCACAGCTCGCGCTCGTCGAGGGTGGCCCGCACGGTCTCAACGCGACCCACCCCGACGAGTTCAACGCCGCGCTGCTCGACTTCCTGAAGGCCTGAGCGCCCACCCCGGGTTCCGCTGTGGGCGGAACCCGGGGACCGCGGCCGCCGTCCGGTCCTACCGTGCCCCCATGAGCGAACCCCTCTGGCGGCACGCACTCGGTCGTGAGCTGCGACGACGGCGGCACGCCCGCGGTGAGACCCTGCGCGCGACGGCCGGGCGCGCCGGGGTGTCCCCGCAGTACCTCTCGGAGGTGGAGCGGGGCCGCAAGGAGCCCTCCAGCGAGATGATCGCCGCCGTCGCCGGGGCGCTCGGGACCGACCTGGCCGCGCTGACCCGCGGCGTCGCCGACGGTCTCGCGACGGCGCCGCGGGCCCGCGGGCCGCAGTGCGCCTACGCGCTGGCGGCCTGACCCGGCGCCGCTCAGCGACGCTCGCGGGTGCGCGGCGGCTGCGGTTCGAGCACGGTGTCGAGCAGGCCGTAGTCCCGGGCCGCGGACGCGGTGAACACGCGGTCGTGGTCGGTGTCGGCGCGCAACCGCTCGACCGTCTGCCCGGTGTGCCGGGCCAGGATCTCCTCGATGTCGGCGCGGATCCGGACCAGCTCGTCGGCCTGCAGGATCAGGTCCGGAATGGACCCGCGGCCCTGCGCCGCCGGCTGGTGCAGCACGACCCGGGCGTGCGGCAGCGCGCCACGACGGCCCTCGGTCCCGGCGGCGAGCAGCACCGCACCCACCGAGACGGCCTGGCCGACGCACGTCGTCGCGACCGGGCAGCGGACGTGGCGCAGCGTGTCGTAGATGCCGAGCATGGCGCTGGGGTCGCCGCCCCCGCAGTTGACGTAGAGCTGCACCTCGCGGTCGGGGTCGTCGGCCTCCAGGAACAGGAGCTGGGCGATCAGCGCGTTCGCCACGCCCGCGTCGATCTCGGTGCCCAGATAGACGACCCGCTCGGTGAGCAGGTGGGAGTAGACGTCGAGGACCCGCTCGCCGCCCGGGGTGCGGGCGATGACGTTCGGGATCGGGTAGGCGCTCACCGCCGTCACCGCCCCACGCCGAAGCCGGTCGGGACGGCACCGCGGCGCGGCACCACCTGGTCGAACCGGTCGACGACGGCGTCGACGAAGCCGTAGTCGAGCGCCTCGGCGGCGGAGTACCAGCGGTCGTGCAGCGAGTCGGTGAAGATCCGGTCCACCGGCTGCCCGGTGTCGGCTGCGATCAGGCCGAGCACGGTGTCGCGGGTGTGGCGCAGGTCGTCGGCCTGCAGCTCGATGTCGACGGCCGTCCCGCCGATCCCCGACGAGCCCTGGTGCATCAGCACCCGCGAGTGCGGCAGCGCGCGGCGCTTGCCCGGGGTGCCCGCCGAGAGCAGGAACTGCCCGGCGCTGTAGGCGATGCCGAGCACGAGCGTCGAGACGTCGCAGGGGACCAGCCGGAACAGGTCGCGCAGCGCCAGCATCGCCGGAACCGACCCGCCGGGCGAGTGGATCCAGAAGGCGATGTCGGCGTCCGGGTCACGGGCGGCCAGTGCCACGACCTGGGTGGCGAGCAGGGTGCCGTTGTCGTCGTCGAGGGGGCCGTCGAGCACCACGACGCGCTGGTCGTAGAGGTCGCGGCGGGCGCGGTCGTCGAAGCGCGGGGTGCGCGGTGAGTCGCTCATGACCCCACCGTGGCCGGGGGACGGCCCGGTCCGCGCCCGGTTCTGCCCCGGGCAGCTCCGCCCAGGGCGAACGCGCCGGTCAGCCGGGGTGACCGCCGTTGTCGCGGTGCCGGTCGGCGAACACGTCGTAGTCGGCACCCCGGTCGCCCTGGACCAGGCGGCGCAGCGCCTCCTGCGCCGCGGCCCGCGGGTCGGCGGCCGCGTCACCGGTGACCGGCTGCGGGCCGGTCGACGACGCGTCGAGGTAGGGCCGGGGCC
>NZ_JAMXSG010000362.1:0-4541 GCF_024124365.1 Pseudonocardia sp. McavD-2-B | reverse complement strand
GGCCCGGGGACCGCGGTCACGAACGTCCCCGCGCCGACCCGGCCGGCGACCCAGCCCTCGGCGAGCAGTTGGTCGTAGGCGGCGGCGGTGACCGTCCGGCTCACCCGCAGCGTCGTCGCGAGCCCCCGGGTCGACGGCAGCCGGTCGCCGGGGCGCAGTGCCCCGCCCACGGCCGCGGCGCGGAGACCGTCGGCGAGCTGGACCGCCAGCGGGGTCGCCGCGGCGCGGTCGAGGACGATCGGGAGATCCTGCACAGTGGCCTTTCGTCCGCGACCGGAAGTGGCCGTTCCAGGATGCCACTGTCGAGAGCCATCCTCGGCTGGTGACGCTCTCCCCCACCACCCGCAGCACGCTGGGCCGCAAGCGCGACCGGGCCGCCGTCGACCGGTCCGACCTGCACGCGGTCCTCGACGACGGCCTCGTCGCCCACCTGGGCTTCGTCCGCGACGACGCACCCGTCGTCCTCCCGACCGCCTACGGCCGCGACGGCGACACGCTCTACCTGCACGGCTCGTCCGGGGCCCGCTACCTGACCGGCGACACGCTGCCCTGCTGCGTGACCGTGACCCACCTCGACGGCATCGTGCACGCCCGCGCGCTCATGCACTTCTCGATGAACTACCGCAGCGCGGTCGTGCACGGCGACGCCCGCCGCGTCACCGGCGACGACGAGCGTCTGCACGCGCTGCGGGTGATCGTCGAGCACCTCACCCCGGGCGCATGGGACCACGCCCGCCGCCCGGACCGCCGGGAGCTGGCCGCCACCGCGGTGTTCGCGCTCGACCTGACCGAGGCCAGCGTGAAGAGCCGCTCCGGGCCGCCGTCCGACGACGAGGCCGACGTCGCCGCCGGTCTCGCATGGGCCGGCGTGGTGCCGCTGCGGACCGTCGCCGGGCCTCCGGAGACCGCCCCTGACCTGCAACGACACCGGTCGGTTCCGGACCACGTGCGCGACCGTCGTCACACCGGCGGGTGACGTAGCCTCGGGGGTTCCGACGCAGCCCTCACCGCCCCCCGAGGAGGACTCGTGACCCCCGTCGTGCTGCCCGACGTACCCCTGCAGAACGTGACGCTGATGCCGGACTGCGTGCAGGACGCCGGTTCGTGGTGCGCCACGCTCTACCGCTGGACCAGTAACGACTTCCTGGCCCAGCACGCGGACACCCTGGTCAGCAGGACCGTGGCGATCACCGTGATCGTCGTGGTCGCGGTGCTGTTCCGGTGGCTGGCGCACCGGGCGATCGCGCGGATGGTCGACGGCGCGACCAACGGCCGGTTCACCGCGCTGGTGGGCCGGGCCCGCCGGCTGCGTCCGGGTGGCGGCGCCGCCGTCGCGCCGGCGGCGGACCCGGGTACGCAGCGACGGGCGCAGCGGGCACGCACGATCGGCTCGGTGCTGCGCTCGATCGTCTCGGCGGTCGTGCTGCTCGTCGCGGTGATGATGGTGATGAACGAGCTCGGCTACCCGCTGGGCCCGTTGCTGGCCGGTGCCGGGGTGATCGGGCTCGCCATCGGTTTCGGTGCGCAGAACCTGGTGCGCGACTTCCTGTCCGGCATGTTCATGCTGCTGGAGGACCAGTACGGCGTCGGCGACGTCGTCGACGTCGGGGAGGCCGTCGGCACCGTCGAGGCGGTCGGCCTGCGGATCACCACGATCCGCGACATCAAGGGCACCGTCTGGTACGTCCGCAACGGCGAGATCCTGCGCGTGGGCAACATGAGCCAGGGCTACGCGGTCGCGGTGGTCGACCTGCCGATCGCCCACCACGCCGACGTCGAGGAGGCCACCGAGCTGGCCGGGAGCACCGCCACCGAGCGCGCCTCCCAGGACGACATCGCCGGTGACGTGCTGGAGGCCCCCGAGGTGCTCGGCGTCGACAAGATCGGCCCGGAGGGCGTCACGCTGCGGATCACCGTGCGGGTCAGCCCCGGCCGGCAGTGGGCGGTGCAGCGCGCACTCAACGGCGCGATCACCGACGCGTTCGACGACCACGGCATCCCGCGGCCGATGGTCTACCCCGGCGCGGCCTTCGACGGCCAGGCGCAGAAGCAGAACTGACGACTCCTGGGAGACTGGTCGGCGTGAGTGCACCGCAGAACTTCTACGCCGAGGTGGGTGGCGCCCCGGTCTTCCACCGGATCGTCCACCGGTTCTACGAGGAGGTGGCCCGGGACGAGGTGTTGCGGCCGCTGTACCCGGAGGAGGATCTCGGCCCGGCCGAGGACCGCCTGCGGATGTTCCTGGAGCAGTACTGGGGAGGTCCGCGCACCTACTCCGACCAGCGTGGCCACCCCCGGCTGAGGATGCGGCACGTGCCGTTCACGATCGGCCCGATCGAGCGCGACGCCTGGCTGCGCTGCATGCGGATCGCCGTCGACGAGGAGAACCTCTCTCCGGAGCACCGCGAGCAGCTGTGGAACTACCTGCAGTACGCCGCGGCGAGCATGCAGAACTCGGAGTTCTGACCCGAGTAGGGGCATTACCACACACTGTGATCGTTGGCCCGCCCGTCCGGCGGCCATTCGAGTGGCATTCGGGCGCTTTCCGGGTTGATCCAGCGCTGAACGTGACCGAATGCGTCCGGTCTCGTTGGACGGGACGCCGCCCCGGCACGTCGGGCGGCTCGTAGTCACCCGTCTTGGGGGTTCATCGTGAGCGTCTCTCCCTCGCTGTCCGGTCCGCATCGGCACGAGCCGGTCGACGGGTCGTCGCGGCACACGCACCGCGGCGGTGACTCCGGGGCCCACCCCGACCGCCACGACGGCGAGGACGGCTCCTGGTTCACCG
The DNA here is from genome assembly GCF_024124365.1 of Pseudonocardia sp. McavD-2-B. Taxonomy (NCBI): domain Bacteria; kingdom Bacillati; phylum Actinomycetota; class Actinomycetes; order Pseudonocardiales; family Pseudonocardiaceae; genus Pseudonocardia; species Pseudonocardia sp. McavD-2-B. The sequence goes on along the minus strand of NZ_JAMXSG010000362.1, from coordinate 1,753 downwards.
TCGTGCTGCGCGGCTACGACCGCGGCGAGGTCGACACCCGGCTGGCCGAGCTCGACCACCGCATCCACGACGAGATCCGCCGCGCGGACGCGGCCGAGCAGTCGCTGTCCGCGGCCCGCGCGCAGGTCCGGCGACTGCAGGAGCAGCTGGAGAACGACTCCGCCGCCCGGGCCGGTGAGGAGCGCCGCGCCGAGGAGGCCGGCTTCGGCCGCCGCGTCGAACGCGTCCTCCAGGCCGCCGAGCAGGAGGCGGCCGAGCTGCGCGATCGTGCGGCCGACGAGGCCGCGGAGATCGTGGAACGCGCTCGCCGCGAGGCCGAGGACCGTCGCTCCCGCACCGAGGAGGCGCTGCTCGGCCGCGCCGCCACCCTGGACCGCGAGTTCGCCTCCCGCAGCAGCACCCTCGACGACCGTGAGCACGACGCCGACCGCCGCGACCGTGACCTCGCCGAGCGGGAGCGCACCGTGTCCGACCGGCTGTCCGGCGTCCGCACCGAGGCCGAGCGGATCCTCGCCGACGCCCGCTCCGACGCCGAGCAGACGCTGTCCACCGCGCGCGCCGAGGCCGCCGCGCTGCTGCGCGACGCCGAGCAGGGCGCCGGGGAGCGACGGTCGGCGGTCGTGCGCGACGTCGAGCGGCTCGCCGCGCTGCGCGACGACGTCCGGGACGAGCTGACAAGGGTGCAGCGCACCCTCGCCGAGGAGCTGGACCGTGAGCCGGTCTCGGCCGCCCTCGACGACGCCCTGTTCGGCCCCGCGCCCGTCTCCCTGCCGCCCGTCTCCCTGCCGCCCGTCTCCCTGCCGCCCGTCTCCCTGCCGTCTTCGACCTCGGCGCCGTCGTCGGACGAGGGTTCGATCGCCTCGGTGTCGGAGCTCGGCAGCAGGCCGTCGGCCGACCCCGCCGGCTCGGAGGCCGGTGATCCCGCCGACGACGAGGACGAGGACGCGCCCGCCACCGGTGCCCTGCTCCTCGGTCCCGGGCAACGCCCGGCCGAGGAGGACCCCGACAGCACCACCGTCGGCCGCATCCCGCCGATCTCGCTCACCTCGATCGGGGTCCTCCCGTTCGGTGATCTCGGAACGGGGCGTGACCAGCCCCGGACCAGGACGGACGTCGCAGGTGGGACGACCAGGACGGGCCGGGGGGCCACCCGGGGTCCGGGCCCGGGGCGACGCTCGCGATAATCGAATCGTTATGTGCACCCGACCGCCGCAGAACGCATGACGTCGGCGCCCGGTCACCCGGGCCCCGACGACCGCTCCCCCCGGCGTGCCGACGGCCCGCCGGACCCCGAACCGAACCCCGACGGGCTCGGCGAGGCGATCCGGACCGGCCGCGTGCCGGTGGTCCCCGGCTCCCTGGTCGACCTGGTCATGCGGTCCGGCTCGGGCGAGCCCCCGGAGCCGGAGGCCACGTCCGAGGACGACGGCGCCCGGCGCGAGCCGACCCCGACCGGGTTCACCGAACTGGTGTCCCGCGAACGGGATCCCGCGCCCGCCCCACGTCCCACCCCGGGACCGCGGCCCGCTGCCCCCGAACCGCCGTCGGATGCGGGTGACTACGCCGATCTCGGCGACCTCGGCGACGACCCGCTGGGCGTCGGGCCGCTGCCCGACGAGCCCGGCGACGACGGTCTCGACCCCCTGCACACCCCGGCGGACCGCTTCGCGCCGCCGCCGTCGTTCGCGCCGGGCACACCGGGCGGGACACCGCCCGCGACCGGCGGCATCCCGGCCGCGCCGACGCCCGGCCC
>NZ_JAMXSG010000361.1:0-4571 GCF_024124365.1 Pseudonocardia sp. McavD-2-B | reverse complement strand
GCCCGCATCCGCCGGGAACACGACCACGGGGGCCGCGACCGCCGGCACCGCGTCGGCCGGTGCGCGGGCCGACGGGGCGGCGGCGGCACCCACTGCCGCGGTGGCGGGCTCCGACGGCGCCGGGGGCGACGACGCCGGTACCCCGAGCGCGGAGTCGGACGTGGCGCCGGTCCGGATCGTGCTCGACCTGCCTGCGGACCTGGTCGCCCGGCTCGACGCCGCCGCGGACGGGCAGGCGCGGGACGCCGCGGCGCTGCGGGTTCTGCGGAACGCCCTCGTCCAGGGCTGACCCGCCGGATCCACGCCGGTTCCGGGCTCACCGCACCGCGGCCCGCTGCGCCGCCGGTCCGGCCGTCACGACGCTGCCGGCGCCGGGCGGAGCCGGTGTCGGTCAGGCCGGGGTGTCCCTGCCGCGGTCACCGTCGTCGGCCCGGTCCAGCCGTGCCCGCCGCTCCTGCTCCCGGCGGCTGTACGCGGCCTGGCGGACCGCGCCGTCGTCGGCGAACCCGGAGCCCAGTGCCCCGGCGACCGTCCCCATGGACGTCGACAACCAGGCGATCATGATCCAGTCGTCCGGCCCGGACTCGCGCATCAGCGTCGAGGACAGGTAGTCCGGCGGGATGACGAGGACCGCCGCGACCAGGGCCAGGACGAACAGCAGCGCGAACATCGTCAGCACCCCGCACGCCACGGTGATCACCGTCGAGAGGTTCGACAGCAGCATCTCCTCGCGCAGCGAGCGGTGCCGTCGCGACTCCCACAGCCGGTTGTCGAGGATCAGCCACGCGGTCATCCCGACCAGGGCGATCAGCATGACCGTCACCTGCCGGGCGCTCCCGAGCGCGGTCGCCAGCTGCCAGATGTTGGAGTAGAAGATCCCGAACGCGGCCCCGGCCGCTGCCGCGGCGATGGCGGGGGACAGGCTCGGTACCAGCCGCCACGGACGGTTCGCGCGGACCATCCCGGCCAGCAGCCGCACCCGCCCACGGAGCCCGGTCAGCGCGAGGCGGACGTCGATGTCGTCCTCCACCCCGCCGCTGCCGGCATCGGAGTCGTCCGCGGGCCCGCGCCGGGCGGCGTCGCCGTCCGCCCGGTCGTCCCGATCGCGGTCGCGTTCCTGCTCGCGGTCCTGGTCGCGGTGGTCGCCGTCGGTTCCGGCGCGGGGCCCCGAGTCGATCCGGGTCAGCGGTCCCGCATGACCGGCGTCCGGCGCCCCGCCCTCCTCGGCGCCCGCGCGGTCGGGGGGCACCAGGTGCCCGGTCACGAGACGGACCACCGTGTCGCGGCACCGCCGGTACTGGTTGATCGCGCCCAGCGCGGGCAGCGACACCAGGCCCACCCGGTGCCCGGTCCCGCCGTCGGCGACGACCGGATCCGCCCCGGAGCGGCGCGGCAGGTCGGTGAGCAGCACGACGGCGTCGGCGCCGTCCCGCTCGCGCACCCGGTCGCCGATGTCGAGAGCGGGCAGCGCGCCGCGCTCGTCCAGGACGATCGGTTCGTCGGCGAGACGGACCTCCCAGCGGGCGTCGTCGTGCTCTCCGAGCGCGGCGGGCAGGTCGCGGACGAGCCGGTGGGCGAGCTCGGTCGGCAGCCCGGGGTCGGCGACGAGGTCGAGCACGGTGGTTCGGGGCGCGTCGGTCACGGCGCGCGAGGCTAGCGGCTGTCGGTCGCGTTCGGGCGGTGGGTGGTCGGGCGGCGCGGCCTCCTGCTCGAACGTGTGTCCGTGTCGGTGTGGCCGAGGGGGCCGACAGCTCGGGGCGAGTCGTGAGGGGGACGGGGCTGTGGGGCCGCAACCGCCGGTCAGGACCCGGCGCGCAACCATCCCGCGGCGATCGAGGCCAGCGGCTCCAGCTCCTTGTACTCCGCGACCTCCGGAGGCAGCGTCTCCAGGACCGACGCGAGGCGCTCGCGCCAGGCCGGTACCCGCGCGACCTCGTCGAGCGGCAGCAGGCGGACACCGATCAGGAACAGCACCGCGCCGGTCAGCGGCAGCCGCACCAGGTGCTGCACCTCGGTGCGCAGGTGGATCTGCCTGCCGGGGTCGGTGAGGTCGAGCCGGGTCCGGGCGGGCTGCCACAGCGGGGCGGCGTCGAGGGACAGGTCGCGGCGGTCGTCGGGCTGCAGCCCCCAGTTCAGCCGGCGGTAGGCCTCGCCGGGGTGCAGCCGCAGCAGGAAGCGTTCGGCGCGCTCGAACACCCCGCCGGGACCGTTGCCGGGGACCGGGCCGTGCAGCTCCCGGAAGCTCATCCCGGCGTCGAACCCGAGCGACCAGACCGAGGCGAACGCGACGGCACCGGCGTCGAGCCACAGCGCGTCGTCGCGGGCGCCGAGCACCACCACGTCCTCCGCGACGAGCCGGGACACCCAGCGCAACGGGTGCTCGGGCAGGGTGGCGTCGTCGCCGAACACGAACTCCTGGTCGGTGCCGGTGGCCGCGTCACGGAACCGCCGGCCGCCCGTTCCGCCGGTGCGGGTCAGGGAGCAGGTGCCGGGCTGCTCGGCGGCGAGGCGGCCGAGCAGGTACAGGCAGGCGTCCCAGCAGGAGGCGCGGGCGTGCGGTGCGGCGACGAACCGGGCGGGCTCACGGTCCAGGGTCGACGCGCGCTCGGCGGCGACGGCGGGACGGTCCGGGCCGTCGTGCACGATCCGCGCGCCCCAGCAGCCGGCCTCGGTACGGCGCTCGACCCCGGCCGGTTCGACGTTCGCGCTGATCCGGTAGGTCGGGTGCGGCAGCGGGAACGGGTAGTCGTCGACGCCGGTCACAGGTCCAGCTCCAGTGCCGTCCCGGCGGCGCGGGACACGCAGAGCGCCATCCGGTCGGCGCGCTCGTCGGCGGTCAGGACCGTGTCGCGGTGCTCCACCCGACCGTCGACGACGGGTGTCACGCACTCGCCGCAGACACCGCGCCGGCACATCGCGGGCGCGGCGACCCCGGCGCGGTGCACGGCGTCGAGCAGGGTCTCGCGGGCACCGACCTCGACCGTGCGACCGCTGCGGCGCAGCACCGCACGGAACGGAGTACCGGGACCGGGTTCGGGGACGAACGCCTCGGCGTGGATGCGGGCGTCGACCCAGTGCGCGGCGCGTGCGGTCCGCGCGGCCGCGGCAATCAGACCGGGCGGGCCGCAGGTGTGGACGTGGCTGCCGAACGGTGCCGTGGTCAGCAGCCGCTCCAGCGCGGTGTGGGCCTCGACGCGGCCGGTGGCCTCGACCAGCCGGTCCCCGCAGAGCGCGCGCAGCTCGTCGCGGTGGGGCGCGGGACCGGGGCGGTGGACGGTGAGCACCGTGAACGGGTTCCCCCAGAACGCGTGCCAGCGGGCGTGGGACAGGACCGCGGTCACCCCGATCCCGCCCGCGACGAGCAGGTGATGGCGCGCGGTGTCGACCGGCGGGAACGAGCTGCGCGGCGTCGTCGCCACGACCGCGTCGCCCGGGGCGAGACCGTGCGCCCACACCGAGCCGCCGCGCGAGTCCGGGCGTCGCGCGACCGAGACGTGCCAGCGGTCGGGTGCGGGGGACGGCGCGGTCAGGGAGTAGGAGTTCCAGCGGCCGGGCGCCCACTCGACGCCGATGTGGCCGCCGGGCGGGGCCGCGGGCAGCGGCCCGGTCCCCGGTGCGGCGGCGAGCTCCAGGGAACGGACGCCGGGCGCGGCGTCGGTGACCGCGGCGACCCGCAGGTGCACGGCAGGCCGGGTCACGGCGCCCGCTGCGGGGTGGGCGCGCCGAGGAACGCCGCGAGCCGGCGCGAGTGGTGCCCGGCGACGTGCAGCACGAGCCGGCAGCCGGGGCAGGCCACGGCGTCCCCGACGTCGGCGTGCACGACGACGCGGTGGTGGCAGTGTCCGCAGTGCACCGTCCGGTCCCGGGTGGAGTCGGCGATGTCGGTCGGGACCAGGACGAGCTCCTCGTCGAGGGCGCCCCGGTGCAGCGCCGCGGCGCGCACGGCCTGCACGACGGTCTCGGGCCCGGTGACCAGGATCCGGGTGCCGGTGACCAGCGTCGCGAGCTCCCGGTCCAGCAGGCCCGCCGCGTCCCAGCCGGTGGGCAGCCGGACCAGGCGGTCGGCGGGCCCGAGGTCGGGATCCGGCGCCGACCCGGCGACGACGACCAGGTGCGGCGCGTCGCCGCGACCGGCCGGGCCGGTGTAGCGCGGCACCGTGGTCCGGCCCGGTGCGAGGTGCGCGGACGGGGCGGCCGCGCCGGTGCGCAGCGGGCGGACGGGATCGGCCATGACGGGCGTGATGCTACGAGCGTCGGGTGAACGGTGGGTGGCGCCCAGCGCATGCGCGGGTCACCATTTCTGGTGACACTGTCGGGGAATCGGTGACGATCTCGGCGCCGGCGCGATGCACTGCGTGGGGCGCCCGCACGCCGGAGAGGGGGACGTCATGGACGGCACGTCGTACCGCCCGCGGCACGCCCTGCGTGAGACCCCGCCCACGATCGCCGTCCCGGCGCAGCGGGGCGCCCCGCGGGGCGAGGCCGTGCCCCGGCCGGACGTCGACGGCCACCGCGCCGCCGCACCGCAGCAGGATGTGCCCGCCCACCGGATCGCCGTCCCGCAGCCCCGC
>NZ_JAMXSG010000360.1:0-4604 GCF_024124365.1 Pseudonocardia sp. McavD-2-B | reverse complement strand
GGCAGGACGCCGCGCAGGCGCCGCGGGCCGCCGCCGCGCTGCAGGTCGACGCCGCGTCGCTGCTGCGGCTCGGGATGATCGACGGCGTGGTGCCCGAGCCACCCGGTGGCGCGCACACCGACCCGGCGGCGCGCGCACACCGAGGCCGCCGACGTCGCCGCGGCGGCCCGTGCCCTGGGCCGCACCACCGGGCACGCGGACTTCGCCTCGCTCGGCGCGGTCGGCGCGGTGATCCGGGACCGGACCGGCACCACGTCGCGGGAGATCGTCGGGCGCCACCTCGGCCCGGTCCTCGACTACGACCGGCGCCGGCGTACCCGGCTGGCCGAGACGCTGTGGCACTGGTTCGCCGCGGGCGAGCTGCTCGCCCCGGCCGCCGACGCGTTGTCGGTGCACCCGAACACCGTGCGCCAGCGCCTCGAACGCGTCGACGACCTGCTCGGACCGGACTGGCGCACCCCCGAGGGCCGCTTCCACCTGCACCTGGCGCTGCGCCTGCACCGCGTCGCCGGGCCGGACCGGACCACCGACCCGGTGGCGGACCACGGCTCCGCGGTGGCGGGCCGGTAGCGTCCGACGTCGTGCGCCTGGTTCTCGCCTCCGCCTCCCCCGCCCGCCTGTCGGTCCTGCGCGCCGCCGGGGCCGACCCCGCCGTGGAGGTCTCCGACGTCGACGAGGACGCCCTGCTCGCCGCGCACCCCGACGCCGACCCCGCGCGCAAGGTGACGCTGCTGGCCGCGGCCAAGGCCGCCGCCGTCGCCGACCGGCTGACCGGCGACGGCGTGGTCGTGGGCTGCGACTCCATGCTGCTCGTCGACGGTGAGCTGGTCGGCAAACCGCACGACGCGGAGACCGCGCGGCGCCGCTGGAAGGCCATGGCCGGGCGCACCGGCGAGCTGCTGACCGGGCACGCCGTCCTGCGCCTGGCCGGCGGAGCGGTCGTGCAGGAGGCCGAGGGGCACGCCGGGACCGGGGTGCGCTTCGCCGAGCCGACCGACGCCGAGCTGGACGCCTACCTCGCCACCGGCGAGCCGCTGGAGGTCGCGGGCGCGTTCACCCTGGACGGGCTGGGCGGCTGGTTCGTCGAGGGCATCGACGGCGACCCGTCCAACGTGATCGGGATCAGCCTGCCGCTGCTGCGCCGCCTGCTGGGCGCGGTCGGGGTGTCGGTGGTCGATCTGTGGACGCCACGGTCCTGACCGCCGTGTGGGTGTCGGGGCACGCGGTTACCCTGCGGCCATGACTGTCGGACACGACCCCGACCCGAAGCTCGCCGAATACGCGCACCCCGAGCGCCTGGTCACCACCGCCTGGCTGGCGGAGCACCTGAAGGACCCCGGTCTGGTGGTCGTGGAGTCGGACGAGGACGTCCTGCTCTACGACACCGGGCACATCCCCGGCGCGGTGAAGGTCGACTGGCACACCGAGCTCAACGACCCGGTCACCCGGGACTACGTCGACGGCACCCGCTTCGCCGAGATCATGTCCGAGCGTGGCATCGGCCGGGACACCACGATCGTCGTCTACGGGGACCGGAACAACTGGTGGGCCGCCTACGCGCTGTGGGTGTTCTCCCTGTTCGGCCACACCGACGTGCGGCTGCTCGACGGCGGCCGGTCCAAGTGGGTCGCCGAGGGCCGCGAGATGGTCACCGACGCGCCCGCCCCGGCCCGGGCCGACTACCCGGTCGTCGAGCGCGACGACTCCGGCATCCGCGCCTTCAAGGACGACGTCCTCGCCCACCTGGGCAGGCCGCTGGTCGACGTGCGGTCCCCGCAGGAGTACACCGGCGAGAAGCTGCACATGCCCGACTACCCGCAGGAGGGCGCGGTCCGCGGCGGGCACATCCCGGGTGCCGCGAGCGTCCCGTGGGCCCGTGCCGCCGCCGAGGACGGATCCTTCAGGAGCCGTGCCGAGCTGTCCGCGATCTACGAGCAGGAGCAGGGGCTGTCGGCCTCGGACGACGTCGTCGCCTACTGCCGGATCGGTGAGCGTTCCAGCCACACCTGGTTCGTGCTGACGTACCTGCTGGGCTTCGACCGGGTCCGCAACTACGACGGCAGCTGGACCGAGTGGGGCAACGCCGTGCGCGTGCCGATCGTGCAGGGCGAGGAGCGCGGGTCCGCGTGAGCTCCACCGACCCGGGCACCCTGCCCCCCGATCTCGCCGAGCTGGTCGACGACTTCGCCGCGGTCGGCCCGAAGGACCGTCTCCAGCTGCTGCTGGAGCTGTCCCAGGAGCTGCCGGACCTGCCCGAGCGCTACGCCGACAGCGCGGACACCATGGAGCAGGTCCACGAGTGCCAGTCGCCGCTGTTCCTCGCCGTCGAGGTGGAGGACGGCGGTGAGCGGCCGGTGCACCTGTTCTTCTCCGCGCCGAAGGAGGCGCCGACCACCCGCGGGTTCGCCTCGATCATGGTGACCGGGCTGGACGGGCAGCCCGCCGCGGCGGTGCTGGCCGTGCCGGACGACTTCTACACCGACCTCGGCCTCGCCGAGGCCGTCAGCCCGCTGCGGCTGCGCGGCATCGCGGCGATGCTGGCGCGCATCAAGAACCAGGTGCGGGCCGCAACCGCCTGAGCCCGCACACTCACTCCCGCGACAGCCGGGGTCACCGTCGGTGACCCCGGCTGTCGTCGTCCGCGCTCCTTCCTCAAGTCCACCTCAAATCGGTCACCCGGTCGGGGTGAGCGGGCGCACACTGCTTCGAACGACGAAGTGTCGCTCACCGCAGGGGGTGGTGGAGATGGGCACGAACCTCACCGGGGACACCTGGGGCATCCCGGGTCAGACCTTCCTGGTCGCCTACGTCGTCGCGCTGGTCCTGGTCTCCGGGATCGTGCTGCGCCGGCGGCGGACGATCGCGCAGGGGGATCCGCGCGGCGTCCGCACCCTCGACAGCAGACCCGAGGACGTCGCGTACCTCAACGGCGGCCCCGAGCTGGCCGTGTACGCGGCCCTGTCTGCCATGCACGTCGACGGCAGCCTGGTCACCTCCGGCCGCACCACGGGCCAGGTGCGGGCGGGCCGGGTCCCCGGGCACGGCGCGTCGGCGCTGCAGCGGGCGATCCACCGCTCCGCGCAGCGGCTGACCCCGGGCCGGATGCTGGGCACCCACGAGCCGGTCCGCACCGAGCTGGCCCGGGCCGCGCAGCGGCTGGAGACCGCGGGGCTGCTGCTGTCCCCGTCCGACCGGGTCCGCTACCGGGCGACCGCCTGGCCGGTCGGGGTGCTCGCCCTCGCCGGTGCGGTACGGATCGCCGCCGGTCTGGGCGGTGGGCGCCCGGTCGGGTTCCTGTTCGCGCTCGTCGCCGCCACCGCGGTGTTCGCCACGGTGCTCGCGACGCGGGTGCCCGACCGGACCCGGGCCGGGGACGCCGCGCTCGCCGTCGTCCGGTCCCGGAACGACGCGCTGTCGCCGTCGATGCGGCCGGACTGGACTGCCGTCGGGCCCGCCGCGGCCGCGCTGTCGGTCGGCGCGTTCGGGGTCGGCGCGATGCTGGCCGCCGAGCCCGCCTTCGCCGAGGAGCTCGCCGCGCAGAAGCTCGCCACGCTCGGTGGGGCGCCCGCCGCGACGGGGGGCGGCTCCTCCGACGGCGGTGGCGTGGTCGGCTGGTCCGGCGGTGACAGTGGCGGGAGCAGCTGCGGCGGAGGCGGCGGGGGTTGTGGCGGAGGCGGCTGCGGCGGCTGAGCCCGCGCGGGGGACCGGATCTGCCGTCCCCGCAGCTGCACCGTGGGGGGTGTGAAGCTGCGGGGACGGCTCGTACGGGCGGAGGTGGCGACATGACGGGTGTCCCGGGCGGGACCGGGGTCGGCTGGCGCAGCGGTGTCGCCGCCGTTCTCGACGACGTCGACGGTCTCGCATTCCACGAGGTCATCGCCGAGCCGCTGCGCCCGGACGCGGTGCCGGCGTCGCTGCTGCGCAGGCCGGTCGTCGTGCACGGGGTGCGGCTGTCGCCCGGCTCGCCCGAGGGCGTCGACCCGGGGCGGGTCGCCCACCTCGCGGCCTGTGCCGCGGCGACGTGTGCGGCGCTGGTCAGCGAGCACATCGCGTTCACCCGGGCCGGCGGGATCGAGGCGGGGCACCTGCTGCCGCTGCCCCGCACCCGCGAGGCGCTCGACGTGCTCGTCGCCAACGTGACGGCGACCCGCGCGGAGCTGGACGTCCCGCTGGCGCTGGAGCCGATCGCGGCCCTGTTCGACTGGCCCGGCGACGAGTTCGACGAGGCGGGCTTCCTGCACCGGCTGCACGACCGGACCGGGGCGCCGCTGCTGCTCGACGTCGCGAACGTGTTCGTCAACGCCCGCAACCGGGGCCGTGACCCACGGGCGGACGTCGACGCGCTGCTCGCCGGGCTGCCGTCCGGGGCGGTGGCCTACTGCCACGTCGCCGGGCACGCCGCCGACGCGGCGGGGCTGCTGCACGACACCCACACCGACCCCGTCCCGGACGCGGTGCTCGCGCTGCTGACCCACACCGTCGCGCAGCTGCCGGTGCCGCCACCGGTGATGCTGGAACGCGACGGCCGCTATCCGCCCGCCGCGGTGCTGCGTGCGGAGCTGGACGCCGTCGCGGCCGCGGCCGGGCACGCGGCACCGTGCCGG
>NZ_JAMXSG010000035.1:0-29276 GCF_024124365.1 Pseudonocardia sp. McavD-2-B | reverse complement strand
CCGGACCACCGGCCTCACCACCGGAGCCGTCGGGCCCGCCGGGGCCGTCGGCCGCGACCGCCGTGTGGGCGGGGCCGTCGCCCGGCCCGGCGAACGCGGTCCCGACGATCAGGCCGCTCGCGGTGGCCCCGACGACCAGGCCGATCACGCCGGCCGCGACCGCGGGCAGCGCGGACCGGCGTCGTAGGGCGGCGAACCGGCGTCGTCGCGCAGGGTCACCCGCGTCGGAGGCGGCGGCCACGGTCCCCCCGCCGTGCACACCGTCCCGGACGTGCGGGATCGGGGTGTGGGCGGTGGGGGTCTCGTCGGCGGGGACCGGGGGCTGCCGGTCGGTGGGGCGGTCGTCGTCGCCGCGGGGGGTGCGGTTCTCGTCGTTCATGGTTCTCCTCGGACGGTGCCGTACCCGGAAGAGGGCAGCGGCGGGTCGCGGACCGCCGGACGGCGGACCGCTGGGGGTCGGGTGGGATCAGCCGGCGGGAGGCCGCGCGGCGTCGACGACGTCGCGGGCAGCGGACGTCGTCGCGGGCAGCAGCTCCGACACCGAGTCGACGATCCGGCTGCCGCCCAGGGACTGCGCGAGTGTCGTCACGGGGGCGAGCGCCTCGGCGCTCACGACCGCGGGGACCACCCACGAGACCAGCCAGATCACCAGCAGTGCGGTCACGGCACCGGTGACGGCGCCGACGACGCGGTCCAGCACGGACAGCTTGCCGCGGGCGAGCACCCGGCTGACCAGTCCGCCGAGGAACCCGCCGACCAGCGAGCCCAGCAGCAGACCGGCGATCACCCCGACCAGGCCCCACAACCAGGCCGAGTCGGGGGTGTCGCCGTAGCGGGCCAGGTTCGAGCCCCAGGCCGCGCCGAGGCCGGCACCGACCACGAGGCCGAGCAGGTGCCCGGCCCGGGCCACGCCGCCGAGGCGGCGGAACCCGCCGATCGCGGCGGCCACCACTATGATCAGGACGATCACGTCGAGCAGGGTCATCTCTTCCTCTCCGCGCCGCGGGCCGGCCGGCCCGTCGTCTCGGTGTCTGCCACGACAATGCCCGCGGTACCTGAGACGGACCTGAAACCGGCGGGTCCTTCAGCTCCCCCTCAGCCTCGCGGCGCACCCTTGCCCCGTGAGCACACGCCAGGACGACGACAGCCGCGGCCCCACGACCCGGGTCCTGGTGCTCGAGGACTCCGACGCCATCCGCGAGTCCGTCGTGGACGCGCTGGCCGACGCCGGGCACGTGACCGAGGGCGTCGTCGACGGCGTCGCGTTCGAGGAGCGCCTCGCCGCGTTCCGGCCGGACCTCGTCGTCCTGGACGTGATGCTCCCCGGCGGGCGCGACGGGTTCGAGCTGATCGACGTCGTGCGTGGGCACGGGGACGCCGGGATCGTCATGCTCACCGCGCGCGACGCGCTGGCCGACCGGCTCCGCGGGCTCGACTCCGGCGCCGACGACTACGTCCTCAAGCCCTTCGCGCTCGACGAGCTCGTCGCCCGGGTCGCGGCGGTGCTGCGCCGCCGGGGCAGGCTGCCGTCCGCGGTGCAGGTGGGCGACCTCGTCCTCGACCCCGACGCCGCCGTCGCCTCCCGCGGAGGGACGGTGCTGGAGCTGTCCGCGACCGAGCTGCGGCTGCTCACCTACCTCGCCGAGCAGCGCGGACGCACCGTGTCCAAGGCGCAGATCCTGCGCTCGGTCTGGGGCTACGACGCCTACGACCCCAACCTCGTCGAGGTCCACGTGTCGGCGCTGCGCCGCAAGCTGGAGGCGCACGGTCCCCGGTTGCTGCACACCGTGCGGGGCCTCGGCTACTCGCTGCGCGGGCCGTCGTGAGCTCCGCCGCGCAGACCCGCACCGCCACCCCGTCGCTGCGCCGCCGGGTCACCGCCGCGGTGCTCGGAGTGGTGGCGGTGCTGCTGGTCCTGGTGGTGGTGCTCGTCGACGTCCTGCTCGGGGCCCGCCTGGAGTCCGATCTCGACTCCCGGCTGCGGGACCGTGTGGTGCAGGCCCAGCAGCTGATCGCAGCGGGCGCCACCCCGGAGGAGCTGGTCACCGGGCTGTCCGGCCAGCAGATCCGGATCAAGGTGACCACCGGCGACGGGGAGGTCATGGGCGACCCCGGACTGAACCCGCCCGGTACCCCACCGCCCGCCGGCCGGCCGGACCGCGGCCCCGGTGGTGACCGCACCGACGACCCGAGCAGCCCGCCGGCCGCCCCGGTCCCGGCCGGACGGCCACCCGTCCCACCGGACACCGGCAGCCGCAGTGTGACCCTCGACGCCGGTGGCGGGGCGACGGTCGAGCTCGTCGCCGACGCCTCCGACGTCACCCAGGTCCGCAACGGCCTGCGTGCGGTGCTGGCCGGATCGGTGCTGCTGACCCTGCTCGTCGCCCTCGGTGCGGTGTCGTTCGTCGTGCGGACGGCGCTGCGCCCGTTGGACCGGATGACCGTGCTCGCCGGGCGGATCACCGCGGGCGAGCGCGACGCGCGGCTCCGGCCCGATCGCCCGCACACCGACCTCGGCACCGCGGCGGCAGCGATGGACGGCATGCTCGACGCCCTCACCGACGCCGAGCGGCGCTCCCGGAAGGAGGCCGAGCGGACCCGGGTCTTCCTCGCCGACGCCGCGCACGAGCTGCGGACACCGCTGTCCGGGATCACCGCCGTCGCCGAGACGCTGGAGCGGTCCGGGCCCGACGCCGACCCCGCCCGCCGCACCCGGCGCCTGGAGCTGCTGCTCGGCGAGACGCGCCGGGCCGGGCGGCTGGTCACCGACATGCTCGACCTGGCCCGCATCGACGGCGGCACCGCGGTGGCGCCACGGGAGGTCGACGTCGCCGGGATCGCCCGCGCCGAGACCCGGCGGGCCGCGGTGCTCGCGCCCGGGCTGACCGTCGACTGCCACGGGGAGCCCGCCGCGGTGCGCGCCGACCCGCAGGCGGTGTCGCGCATCCTCGCCAACCTGCTGGACAACGCCCGCCGGCACACCCCCGACGGCGGGCGGATCGAGGTCGTCACCCGGACCGACCGGGCGGCCGGGACCGTGTCGGTCTCGGTGCGCAACACTGGCACCCCGATCGCCGACGGCGACCGCGAGCGCGTCTTCGACCGGCTCGTCCGGCTCCAGGACGCCCGCGACCGGGACAGCGGCGGCGCCGGGCTCGGCCTCGCGATCGCCCGCGGCCTGGCCCGCGCGCACGGTGGCGACCTCACCTGCCCACCCGACGACGACGGCGCGACCTTCGTCCTCACCCTGCCCGTGACGGGCCCCGGCGGACTACCGTCGTGACGTCACGCAACCGTCAGTCCGACCCTGTCCGATCCGGGAGGCCGCGGTGACCGAGGAACCGCGGATCCCCCGGGGTCTGGTGATCGCGTCGAGCCTGGCCTGGCGCGGTCTTCTCGTCGCGACCGCCGTCGCCGTCGTGCTGTGGCTGATCGCGCAGCTCGCGGTGCTGGTCGTGCCGGTGGTTCTCGCGCTGATCCTGGCCGCGCTGCTCGCACCGGTGGCCCGGATCGTGAACCGGGTCCCGCTGGTTCCCCGCGGTCTGGCGACGGGTGTCGTCGTCGCGGGCGGGCTGGCGGTGGCGGTCGGGGTGCTGTGGTGGGCGGTCGCGGCGTTCCTCGACGGGCTGCCGAGCCTGTCGGCGAGCATCGGGGAGACGGTCGTCGCGCTGCGGGACCGGCTGGCCGGGCCGCCGTTCCGGCTCGACGACACCCAGCTCTCGGCCGTCTTCCAGTCGCTGCTCGACACCTTGGCGCGCAACCAGGCCGCGCTGGCGAACAACGTGATCGGCGCCCTGGGGACCGCGGGCGAGCTGGCCGCCGAGACCCTGCTGATGCTGTTCGTGCTGATCTTCCTGATCCACGACGGTGCGCGTATCTGGCGGTTCGTCCTCGGCGCGGTCCCGCAGCACGTACGGCGGAGGGCCGACGTCGCGGGCCGGCGGGCGTTCGCGTCGCTGGTCGGCTACACCCGGGCGACGGTCGTCGTGGCCGCCGTCGACGCGGTGACCGCGGCGGTCGGCCTGTGGGTGATCGGGGTCCCGCTGGTCGTCCCGTTGGCCACGCTGATCTTCTTCGGCGCATTCGTCCCGACCGTCGGCGCCGTCGTCACCGGGATCGTGGCGGTGCTCGTCGCGCTCGCCTCCGGGGGCTGGGTGGACGCGCTGCTCGTGATCGGCCTGCTCCTGATCGTGCAGAACGTCGAGGGCTACATCCTGCAGCCGCTGCTGCTGGGCCGATCGGTACGGCTGCACCCGCTCGCGGTGGTGCTGCCGATCAGCGCCGGGCTGATCGTCGGCGGGGTGCCCGGGGCACTGCTCGCGGTGCCGCTGGTGACCCTCGCCGACGCCGGTGTCCGCTCACTGCGCCGGCCCGGCGACGGGACGCTGCGCGACGCGGGCACCGTCGACCCGCTGGACCCGCGTTCGGCGCGGCCGCTGCGCGGCGAGGGCCCCGGGCCCGTCGCGCTCCCCGGTCCCGTCTGATCCGCAACCCGGATCCGGGTTTCGAGACACGGCACACCTTCGCAGGTCAGCGCGGTTTGTCCGGGAAGGCGATCGGCTATCCCCGGAGTGCCTCGCTCGACGAACGGAGGACGACGTCATGTCATCGATCGGGTCCGACGCACGCCGGCTGAACGGGTTGCACCGGATCAGCAGCCTGTTCGTCGGGATCATGCTCCTGGTGTTCGGGGTGCTGGGCTTCACGAACAACCTCGACTTCTTCTCCACCACCGGGTCGCCGGTGCTGGGGCTGTCCACGAACCTGCTGCTGTCGACCGTGTCGGTGGTCGTCGGCGCGGTGCTGGTCGGCGCCGCCGTCCGGGGCGGCCGGTTCGCCTCGACGGTCAGTGTGACCGTCGGTGCGCTGTTCCTGCTGTCCGGTGTGGTCAACGTGCTGCTCATCGGCACGCCGTACAACCTGCTGGCGTTCCGGATGCCGAACGTCGTGTTCAGCCTGCTCGTGGGCCTGGTGATGCTGGTCCTCGGCGCGTACGGGCGGTTCAGCGGCCGGCTGCCGTCGGACAACCCCTACGCGGCGGAGCAGAAGCACGTCGTCGACGCCGAGGGTGGCGACGACCGCGACCAGCGGCTGCCCGCCGGCGCCGCCGACATCGCCGCGGCCCGCTCCCTGGCCGACACCGAGCGGCTCGTCGCGAACGGTGGCGGGACCGAGGAGCAGCGCCGCATGCTCGCCGAGGTCGACGCCATCCGCGACACCGGTGAGCGCCGCGACGCGTGGAAGGCCCGCACCGAGCGCGGCGGCGCACCGGCGTGACCGGCCGCCGCACGGCACCGGGCCGGGACACCGCACCGGTGCCGCCCGGCGTCGCGCCCGAGCCGGTCACCCCGGACCCGCCCGCCCCGGTCCGGCACCCGCTGCTGCACCAGTACTGGGCCGACGTGGTGTTCCTGCACTGGCGGGCCGACCCCGCCGCGGTGGCGCCGCTGCTGCCGCCCCGGACCCGTCCGGACACCCACGACGGCGTCACCTGGGTCGGGCTCATCCACTTCCGGATGCGGCGGCTGGGCTTCGGCCCGCTGCCCGGCCTGCCCTGGCTCGGCAGCTTCGCCGAGACCAACGTCCGGCTGTACTCGGTGGACGACGAGGGCCGCCGGGGCGTGGTGTTCCGTTCGCTCGACGCCGACCGGATGCTGCCCGTGCTCGCCGCGCGGGGTGTCGCGGCCCTGCCCTACGACTGGTCGCCGTCGACGGTGTCCGGGCGGGTCGCCGAGGGCGAGGAGATCGCCTACACCTGCACACGCCGCTTCCCGGGCCCGCGCGGTGTCTCCGCACGGACCCGGGTCCGCACCGGCGCCCCGCTGGCCGTACCCGGGGACCTCGAGCACTTCCTCACCGCACGCTGGGCGCTGCACACCCGGCGTCCGTTGGGCACCGTCCGCTGGCGCAACGACCACCCGCGCTGGCCGCTCCACCACGCCGAGCTGCTCGAACTCGACGAGAACCTGGTCGCCGCGGCCGGTGCCGCGCCGCCGTCGGGCCCCCCGGACAGCGTCCTCGCCTCGCCCGGTCTGCCCGTCCGGTTCGGCGGCTGGCGCCGGGTCCGCGAGCACCGGTGAGGGGCACGCATCGCCGCCCCCGCGCCGCGCGCCCGGGATGAGGGCCTGTCGCGTACGCGGTACGGTAGGGCGTTCCGCGCCCCGGCCTCCCCGGGCGCCGACGACCGGCCCGCCAGGGGCCAGGAGCTGATGTGACCGAACTGGAGCCGACGACCGGCGACGCGACCGTGCTACCGGACGCGTCGCCCGTGGTCGACCGGCGCTGGGCCGACGCGCCGTGCGCCGCGCTCACCGTCGGCGCCGACGGCACCGTGCTGCAGGCCAACGGAGCAGCACGCGCGCTGCTCCCCCGGGCCCGTACCGGGGACCCGCTGTCGCGGGTCGCCCCGTGGCTGGCCACCGCGGGTCGCGCCGACCGCGGCGTCCCCACCGCGTTCTCCGACGTCGTCGACGGCCGCGTGCTGGAGGCCCAGCCCGTCCGGCACGAGGACGGCTCGGTCACCTGGTGGCTGATCGACGTCACCGACGTCCGGTCCATCCGCGACGAGCTGCACCTGGAGCAGGCCCGCGCCGCTTTCCTGTCCGAGGCCTCGGCCGCGCTCCTGGGCTCGCTGAACCTGGGTCGCTGCATGGAGGTCACCGCCCAGCTCGCCGTGAGCAGACTGGCCGACGGGGCACTCGTGATGACCCCGGGCACCCGCGGGCAGTTCCAGGTCGTCGACGCCGTCACCGACGGCCCCCTCCGGCACCGGACACTGCGCATCGACCCGGACGAGGTCCCCGGCCTGGCCGAGGCCCTACAGGGCTTCCCACCGGTCCCGTCGCGCTGGATCGACCCCGCCGTGGCCCCCGCCTGGGTGACGCCGGACGGGTTCGGCGAGGTCGGCTCGATCGTCGTCACCCCGCTGCCGGGGCACGGCATCCCGGCCGGCGCCATCGTGCTCCTGCGCCGCGCCGACACCGGGCCCTTCAGCGAGGGTGAGGAGGCGACCGCCCGCGAGTTCGCCGCCCGGTCCGGTCTCGCGATGTCCGCGGCCCGCATGTTCGCCCAGCAGGCCTCGATCACCGAGACCCTGATGCGCGACCTGCTGCCGCCGTCGCTGCAGCACGTCTCCGGGGTCGAGTTCGCCGGCGGCTACCGGCCCGCGCAGGACTCCGAGCGGGTCGGCGGCGACTTCTACGACGTCCACCCCGGCGGGGAGGGCTCAGACGAGACCCTCGCCGTGCTCGGGGACGTGTGCGGCAAGGGCCTGGAGGCCGCCGTGCTCACCGGCAAGATCCGCAGTGCGGTGCACGCGCTGCTGCCGATGGCCGACGACCATCTTCGGCTGCTGCACCTGCTCAACAACGCGCTGCTCTCCGACGACCACGCCCGCTTCGTGACGCTGGTGCTGGCGTCGGTGTCGCGCAGCGGGGCCGACGTGCGCCTGCGGATCACCTGCGCGGGCCACCCGCCGCCGCTGATCATCCGCGCCGACGGCCGCGTCGAGGAGGCCGCGACGCTCGGCACGCTGATCGGGGCGCTGCCCGAGATCCACGCGTCGACCTGGGAGACCCGGCTCGGGCCCGGCGAGACCTGCCTGATGTTCACCGACGGCATCACCGAGGCCCAGGGCGGCCCGGTCGGGCGCGACCAGTTCGGCGAGGAGCGCCTGCGCCGCGCGGCCGCCGAGTGCGCCGGGATGCCGGCCGAGGCCGTCGTCGAACGGGTGCAGATGCTCGCCACCGAGTGGGTGGGGCGCAACTCCCACGACGACATGGCCGTCCTCGCGGTCACCGCTCCGCGCGGCCGGCACCTCACCGCGGTGGGTGGTTCGGGCCGGGGCAGGTACACCGCATGACGGCCGGGCGCTACACCGACCTGCTCTGGGGCGCGGTGCTGCGCGGCGACGAGTACAGCGCGGTCGACGTCGTCGTCGACGCGCTGCGGGACGGCCTGGAGCCGGAGGCCGTGCTGCTCGAGGTGATCGGCGCGGTGCAGCAGCGGGTCGGGCTCGAGTGGGCGGCCAACCGCCTCTCCGTCGCCCAGGAGCACGCCGCGACCGCGATCAACGAGCGCGTGATCAGTACGCTGTCGCTGACCAGCGGGCGGCACGGCGGAGGGCGCGGCCGGGTGACCGTGGCCTGCGTCGACGGCGAGTGGCACGCGCTGCCCGCCCGGCTGCTGGCCGAGGTGCTGCGGCTGCGCGGGTTCACCGTCGACTACCTGGGCGCGCAGGTCCCCGCGGCGCACCTGGTCACCCACCTGCACCGGACCGGCCCGGACGCGGTGGCGCTGTCGTCGTCGATCGCGACCCGGCTGCCGACCGCGCACGCGACGATCACGGCCTGCCAGGCCGCGGGTGTCCCGGTGATCGTCGGCGGGCGGGCGTTCGGCACGGACGGCCGCTACGCCCGCCTGCTCGGCGCCGACGCCTGGGCCCCGGACGCGCGGGCCGCCGCCGACACCCTCGCCGACGGGTTGCCCGCCCCGGCGCACCCGCACGCCCAGCCGATGGACGACCTGCCGCACCTGTCCGACCAGGAGTACACGCTGGTCACCCGCAGTGCCCCGCAGCTGGTCGCCACGGTGCTGGACCGCCTGCCCGACCGTGTCCCGGCGATGGCCGGATACGACGACGAGCAGCGCCGGCACACCGCCGAGGACGTCCGGCACATCGTCGACTTCCTGTCCGTGGCGCTCTACACCGGTGACGCGGAGCTGTTCGAGCAGTTCCTCGGCTGGACCGCCGAGGTGCTCGAGGCCCGGTCGGTGCCGGTGGCCGTCCTGCGGCCGGTCCTGGACCTGCTCGGCGACGAGCTGCGCGACTTCACCCGGGCGTCGGAGCTGCTGCGGCGCGCGACCACGTCCCCGGCGCTCACCGGAGGCGCGGACACCCCCGTCCCGGCCGGCGCCGTCACCGAGGGCGCCGACTCCACGACGCTGCACCGAACCGGAAGGCCCGCATGAGCGACCCGCGAGAGCTGTCCCTCACCTGGACCAGCCCCGCGCCGGACCTCGCGACGGTGGCGCCGGCCGGTGACCTCGACTACGCCACCTCCGACGCGCTCACCGACGCCGTCGCCGTGCTGCTGACGGACCGGCCCGGCCTACGTGAGCTGCGGATCGACTGCGCCGGGATCGGGTACTGCGACTCCTACGGTCTGTCGTCGCTGCTGATGATCCGCAGGCGGACCCGGGCCGCAGGCGTCGAGCTGCACCTCGACAACCGTGCCGGTGCGCTGGAGCGGCTGCTGCGCGTCACCAACACCCTGGAGCACCTCACCGGAGCCGACGGGCCGGCCCGCGAGCAGCGGCTCGACACCTGAGCCGGCCGGCCCCCGCGGTCACCCCCGGTCGCGCAGCGCGGGCAGGTTCGCCTCGATCGTCGCCCGGTCCGGCTCCAGCCACGGCGGCAGCTTCAGCGCGCGGCCGAGTTCGAGCAGCGGCTCGTCGACGGTGAAGCCGGGCTCGTCGGTGGCGATCTCGAACAGCACACCGCCGGGCTCGCGGAAGTAGATCGAGGTGAAGTACTGCCGGTCGAGGATCTCGGTGACCTCCAAGCCGCGGGCCACCAGCTCGGTGCGCCACTGCTGCTGGGTCGCCCGGTCCGCCACCCGGAACGCGATGTGGTGCACCGTGCCGCCGGCCTGCACCCCGTGCCCGTCGACGCCGCCGACCACGTCCACGGCCGTCGCGGTGTCCCCCGTGGTGCGGAAGCGGCTGCGGGCGCCTTCGTCGCCGGTGTGGGTCATGCCGAGGTCGGTGAGCATCCGCTGGGTCGGTTCGAGGTCCGCCTCGGACAGCGTCACCGCGTGCAGGCCGCGTACCGCGTGCTCGGCGGGCACGTTGCCGGCGCCGTCCCAGCCCGAGCGGGTGTCGCCGGGCGCGGCGACGAGGTCGATCACCAGCCCGTCGGGATCGCGCAGGGTCAGGACCTCCTCGGCGCCCGACGACGCGTCCCGGGTGCGGGGCTCGTCGGCGTCGACGCCGAGCGCGGCGAGATGGGTCTGCCACCAGCCCAGCGACTCCGGCGGCACGCCGAACGCCGTGGCGGTCGTCAGGCCGGCGCCCTGACGGCCGGGCTCGACGTCGGGCCACGGGAAGAACGTGAGGATGGTGGCGGGACGGCCCGCCTCGTCGCCGTAGTAGAGGTGGTGGACCTGGGGCGCGTCGAAGTTCACCGTCCGCTTCACCAGTCGCAGGCCGAGCACGGTGGTGTAGAAGTCCACGTTGCGCTGCGGGTCCCCGGCGATCGCCGTGACGTGGTGCAGCCCGTGCGGGGTGACGGTCGTGCCGGGGGTCATCGCATCGCTCCTCGGTGTGGTTGCTCCCCACCGGGCTACCCGTTCCCGGGGCCGCCGACGCCGGACATGAAACCCGCCCGACCGGGGTACCCGGGTGTCATGACGACGCCCGAGAAGGACCAGCGCGAG
This sequence comes from Pseudonocardia sp. McavD-2-B, assembly GCF_024124365.1. Taxonomy (NCBI): domain Bacteria; kingdom Bacillati; phylum Actinomycetota; class Actinomycetes; order Pseudonocardiales; family Pseudonocardiaceae; genus Pseudonocardia; species Pseudonocardia sp. McavD-2-B. The sequence continues at coordinate 18,840 of NZ_JAMXSG010000035.1, read as the reverse complement.
CAGGACGAGCGCACGAGCCACCCGGTCCCGACCGAGCAGAGCGACACCCCGGTCGACGAGACCCCCGACGGCGACGGCGTCCACCTGGCCGCCCAGCCCGTCGCGGACGACGACCCGCGCACTGCGGCGTCCTGAACCACGCACCCGTCACGGAAGGACTGCACAGAACCATGGCCACGATCCGTTACACCGTCCCCGGCCTCGAGCGCGGAGACGCCGAGCAGGTCGTCGACATCCTGCAGCACCGTCTGCACGCCCTGAACGACCTCCAGCTCACGCTCAAGCACGTGCACTGGAACGTCGTCGGCCCGAACTTCATCGCGGTGCACGAGATGCTCGACCCGCAGGTGGACGCGGTCCGCGGGTTCGTCGACGACGTCGCCGAGCGCATCGCGACCCTGGGCGGCTCGCCCAACGGCACTCCCGGCGCGCTGGTCAAGGACCGCACCTGGGACGACTACTCGATCGGCCGCGACCAGGCGATCGCCCACCTCGGCGCGCTCGACGTGGTCTACACCGGGGTCATCTCCGACCACCGCACCCAGATCGAGAAGGTCGGCGCGCTCGACCCGGTGACCGAGGACATGCTCATCGCCCAGGCCGGCGAGCTGGAGCAGTACCAGTGGTTCGTCCGGGCGCACCTGGAGAACGCCGACGGCTCGCTGAACACCCAGGGCAAGGCCGGTGAGCAGGGCGCAGCTGACGCCTCCCGCTGACCCTCCTCCACGGCGCGACACCGACCCGGGCCCGGTATCCACACGGATACCGGGCCCGGGTCGTGTCGTGCTCCGGACCGGCCGTGACCGAATCGTTCTCCTCGAGCCCGGGGACGGCCGCCCCGGGCATCCGCCCTGCTCACACCCCGGAGCGACCGCGGGACGGCGTCGACGACCCTGTCTCCCGGCCTCGGGCGTCCTGCCCCGTGCGGCCACTCCACCTACAGTCGCGTGCCGGACATTCCACCTGAATCGACGCGTAAACCCCGAACCGGAGGTACACGGTGATCGCCCGCTATCTCAGGGAGCACACGAGCCCTCCCGTCTTCGTGTCGTCGGCGGTGCTCGCACTCGCCTTCGTACTGTGGGGTGCAGTCGCCCCCGCCTCGCTCGGCTCCGTCGCCGACGCCGTGAACTCGGCCGTGACCGGCAACCTCGGCTGGCTCTACATCTTCACCGCGAGCGCCTTCGTCGTGTTCGTCGTCGTGCTCATGGCCTCGCGCTTCGGCCGGGTCAAACTCGGGCCCTCGGACTCGACGCCGGAGTACAAGACCGTCTCGTGGTTCGCGATGCTGTTCACGGCGGGCATGGGCATCGGGCTCGTCTTCTACGCCGTCGCCGAACCGCTGACGCATTTCACGAGTCCCCCGACCGGCGAGGCCGGGACGGCGGAGGCGGCGGAGAACGCCATGCTCTACACCTTCTACCACTGGGGCCTGCACCCGTGGGCGATCTACATCGTCCTCGGGCTCTCGCTGGGCTACTTCTCCTTCCGCAAGGGGTTGCCACTGCGTCCCGCCGCGGCCCTCTATCCGCTGATCGGGAACCGCATCAACTCCTGGCCGGGCTACCTGGTGGACGTCGTCGCGGTGTTCGGCACACTCTTCGGGCTGGCGACCTCGCTGGGGATCGGGGCGCAGCAGGTCGGCGCCGGGCTGGAGACCCTGTTCGGACTGGAGAACAGCACTCCGCTGCAGATCGTGCTGATTCTGCTCATCACCTCGGTCGCCGCCGTGTCGGTGCTGCTCGGGATCGACAAGGGCATCCGGAACCTGTCGTTGATCAACCTGTGGTTGGCGCTGGCGCTGATGCTGTTCGTGTTCTTCTTCGGCCCGACCCGGGACCTGCTGAACTCGGCGGCCGCCAATGTGGGCGTCTACGTCCAGCAGCTGCCGGGACTGAGCTTCCAGACCTTCCCCGGTGACACCGACGCGCAGAGCTGGCAGTCGAGTTGGACGTTGTTCTACTGGGGATGGTGGATCTCGTGGTCGCCGTTCGTCGGCATGTTCCTGGCCCGCATCTCCTACGGCCGCACGATCCGCCAGTTCGTCGCCGGTGCACTGTTCGCCCCGGTCGGCGCGTCCATGGTGTGGATGACGGTCTTCGGCGACACCGCCCTGGACATCCTGCGGGCCGACCCGGCGAACCCGCTGGCGGGCGCCCCGGACTCGCCGGAGACCTCGATGTTCCTGCTCCTGCAGCAGCTGCCGGTCCCGGAGATCCTCACCCTGCTCGCGTCGGTGCTGTCGATCGTGGTGGTGGTGCTGTTCTTCGCGACATCGTCGGACTCGGGTTCCCTCGTGATCGACATCCTGACCAACGGAGGAGACCCGAACCCCCGTTGGCAGCAGCGCCTGTTCTGGGCCGTACTCGAAGGCGTCATCGCCGCCGTACTGCTCGGGGCCGGGGCGGCCGCGGGCGCGGATGCGCTCTCCGCCCTGCAGACCGCCTCCATCCTCGCCGGGTTGCCGCTGTGCATCGTGCTGATCCTCATGGCTGTCGGTCTCATGAGGGGCCTGCGCAGTGAGCGGTTCGTCGTCGCGCTGCCGGTCGAGGCATCGCCGGCTCTGGCTCTGAGGAGCAGCACCGCACGAACGGACGACCTCACGACCGAGCGGGCGGAGGTCGACGGCGGCCAGGCCACCATCGACCCCAACGGGGCCCTCTACTCCGAGACCGCGGTCGCCACCATGGCGACCTCGGATGAGGTCGAGCCGGACTCCGGCGACGACGTCCTCGACCACGCGGGGGACGTCGCGCTCGAGCGGCGCCAGGGCTCGACCTGACGGATCCCGGGGCCCGGATACCCGGGCCCCGGGACCTCACGGGTGCCCGTGCTCGTCGCCGCCCACCCACAGGGCCGTCGCGAGCGCCGGGCCCCACTCGTGCTCGGCCTCGCCCGGGGCGGGGTGTGCCTGCTCGCGGGAGCGGCGCAGCCGCACCACGAACGGCCCCTCGAAGGGCTTGCGGGTCAGCAGGTCCACCCGGTCGCCGAGCCGGACGTCGTGCGCGTCGAGGAAACGGAGCACCTCGGGGTCGGTGTCGTCGACGCGTACCAGGGTGCCACCCTCGCCGTAGCGCAGGTCCGGCAGCCGGCGGGCGTGGACCACGGGCATCGTGCCGTCCCGGGCCGGGATGGGGTCGCCGTGCGGGTCGAACCGCGGGTGCCCGAGTCGGGTGTCGATCCGGTCGAGCAGCCGGTCGGAGACGGCGTGCTCGAGCGCCTCGGCCTCCTCGTGCACCTCGTCCCACGCCAGGTCCAGCTCGGTGACCAGGAACATCTCCAGCAGCCGGTGCCTGCGCACCACGGCGAGCGCGGACACCCGCCCGGCGGCGGTGAGCGTGATCCCGGCGTAGCGGGCGTGGTCGACCAGTCCGGCGTCGACGAGCTTGCGCACCATCCCCGACGCCGACGGCGACGAGACCCGCAGCCGCTCGGCCAGCGCGGAGACCCCGACCGACCCCTCCCACCGCTCCGAGAGCAGGAAGATGGTCTTCAGGTAGTTCTCCACGGACTCCGAGAGGCGCTCCGCGCTCATGCCCACCACGGTATCCCGGCGACGGCGGCTCAGGCGGTCCCGGCCGCGCAGAGCCGGGCCAGGAGGGCGGGGTCGACCGGCGAGCCGAGGGCACCGCTCAGGGTGAGCCCGTTGACCGCGGCGGTCAGCAGCGCACGCCGGTCGGCGTCGTCGGGCAGGAGCCGGGCGGCGGCCGCGGCGAGCGCGACGTCCCAGCGGTCCAGCTCACCGCGTAGGTCCGGGCGCCGCGCGGCCAGCAGGAACAGCTCGTACTCGGCGATCGCGGTGACCCGTTCCTGACGGACGCAGTCCTCGACCAGCGCGACGAGGTCGCCCGGGACGGTGACCGCGTCGAGCCGGGCGATCCAGCGGTCGTTGACCGCGGTGAGCGTCGCGACCAGCAGCGCGTCGACACTGGGGTGGTAGTAGAAGACCGCGCTGGGCGGCACGCCGGCCTCCGCGGCGACCGCGCGCTGGCTGACCGCGGCGACCCCGCCGGCGCCGACCAGCCGCAGCGTGGCCCCGACCAGCTCGCGGCGGCGCCGGTCCCCGCGGCGGCGGCGACCGTCGGCCTCGGAGGTGTCCTGTCCGATCGCATCAGGCATGCGCGGTCGCGCCGCCCAGCTCCAGGGCGAGCACCCCGGCGATGACGAGCGCGATCCCGCCGAGCTGGACCCAGGTCAACGACTCACCGAGGAAGAACACCCCGATCAGCGCGACCAGCGCCACCCCGGCCGCGGCCCAGGTTCCGTAGGCGATCCCGAGCGCCATCCCGCGGCCGAGCGCCTGGGACAGCGACCAGAACGCCAGCCCGTAGCCCACCACCGTGATCATCGACGGCACCAGCCTGCTGAAACCCTGCGAGAACCGCAGCGCCACCGTTCCGGTGACCTCGGCGCCGATCGCGAGCGCGAGCCAACCCCACATCGCCGGACTCCTCCCCCTCTGTCCGCTCCTTGCCATATTGTAGAGCGTTCGCTCAAGTTTCCCGCCACCCGGACGACCGAGCACGAAATGGTTGTCATTGGCTTACGGTGGATCATCGTGACCACGCAGAGCAGTCGGACGACCGCGCCCGGTTTCCCCGCACCCCGCCGTCCCCGCGGCGACGGCTCCGTCGCCGCCGTCGCGACACGACTCGTGGACCTGCGACGACGCCTGGAGCGCACCGACCTGCGCCCCGCCCCGGACACCGACGCCGCGTTCGGCGAGCTCGTCGGACTCTGCTGCTTCCCGCCCGCCGGCTGCACCGAGGGCGTCCTGGCACAGGTCGCCCCGCACTCGGACGCCCTGCGGACCCTCGCCGCGACCGGCGAGGGCCACATGGAGAACCACTGGGCGGGCCGGATCGCCGCCGCCCCCGACCCGCGGGCCGAGCTGGACCGGTTCCCCTACCTGGGCAACTACCACGACCTCGTCCGGCTGGAGCTCGCCGCGCTGACCGCCGTCGGACTGCCCGCGCCGCGGCGCGTCGTCGTGCTCGGGTCGGGGCCCCTGCCGCTGACCGGCCTGGTGCTGGCCACCGGGCACGGCGCGCAGGTGCTGCACGTCGACCGGGACCGGGCGGCCGTCGCCGCGGGGGACGCGGTCACCGCCGCCCTCGGGGCGGACGGACGGGTCCGCAGCCTGGTCGCCGATCTCGACGACCCGCAGCTGTCCCCCGCGCTCGCCGACGAACTGGGCAGGGCCGACCTCGTGCTCGTCGGGGCCCTGGTCGGTCCGGACGCCGCCACCAAGGCCGCGATCACCGCCCGGCTGACCACCGCGACCGGGCCCGGCACGACCCTGCTCGTGCGGTCCGCCGCCGGGCTGCGGACCCTGCTCTACCCGGAGATCGTCCCGGCCGACCTGCCTGCACTCGACGTACTCCTCGAGGTGCACCCGCGCACCGACGTCGTCAACTCCGTCCTGGTGGCCCGCGCCGCCACGTGAGGTGCGTCGCTACCGCGGTTCGGAGCGCCTCCGGCCGGGCAACCGGACCCCGACGAGGGGCGCAGCGACGCGCCGGAGGACGACGGACCGAGGAGGTCGGGACATGATGCGGACGACGGGCGGGTTCTCCCGGCCCTACACCCCGGTACAGCCGGTCGCGGCGGCGTTCGCCGCGGCGTTCCTGCTGGTCGGAGCCCTGGGCTTCGTCCCGGGCCTGACCTCCGGTGAGCTCGCCGTGCTGCCCGGTGCGGGTACCGCAGCGCTTGCCGGGCTGCTGCCGGTGTCGGTGCTGCAGAACGTGCTGCACCTCGTCATCGGCGTGGCCGGGCTGGCCTCGGCGCGCTCCGGTGCCGCGTCGCGGGTGGTGCTCGTGGCCGGTGGCGCCGTCGCGCTGCTGAGCGCCGCCGTCGCCCTGGACGCCGTGGGCGCGGCCCTGGTGGTCGTCGCCGTCGCGATGGTCGGCTGCGCGACGCTGCTGCGCGGCCGTCCCGTGGTGCGTCCGGGCCGCCGCGGAGCCGCCGCGGCCTGAGACCTGGACGGGGCGTGACCCCCGTGGTCCGATGGCGGTGTGTCCGACACACCGTCCGCCGGGACCCCGGTCACCGGACGACACCCCGACCACGGCCACGAGGCCGAGGTCGGCGACCCGGTGTGCTGGCTGGACCGGCTCTGCCCGGACTGCGGGGCGATGCCCTCGCCCACCGACGACGGCGGGCCGCCGCAGACCTGCTGGCGCTGCGGCGCCGCCGTCACGCCCCCGTCGGGCTTGCGATCGCCTGACGATCGTGCCGGGCCCGACGCCGGGATCGACGGAACCGGCCCGGATCCGGTGGAATCGCCGTCATCATGAGCGAACACGGCCGGACCCGAGTGCTGCTGGTCGACGACGACGTCCGGATCGGGCGCGCGCTCGGCCTCGCCCTGGGCGACGAGGGCGTCGAGGTCGACGCGGTCCACACCGGCGAGCAGGCTCTGGTCAGTGCCGCCAGCCCGGGCGTCGACCTCGTGTTGTTGGACCTCATGCTGCCGGGCATCGACGGCCTCACCGTCTGCCGGCGGCTGCGCGAGACCGGTGACCTGCCGATCATCATGGTGACCGCGCGCTCCGACTCCGCCGACGTCATCGCCGGCCTGGAGGCGGGCGCCGACGACTACGTCACCAAGCCCCTGGTGGCCGGGGAGCTGGCCGCCCGCATCCGGGCGCTGCTGCGCCGGCGACGTCCGACCCCGGCGGCACCGCGCCGGATCACCGTCGGCGACGTCGAGCTGCGCCCGGACGAGGGCACCGTGCTCCGCGACGGCGCCCCGGTGCACCTGACCCGCACCGAGTTCCGGCTGTTCGCCGAGCTCGCCGCGGCGGGCGGGCGGATCGTGACCCGCGACGAGCTGCTGTCGCGGGTGTGGGGCTACGAGTACCACGGCGACACCCGGCTGCTGGACGTCCACGTGCGACGGCTGCGGCGCAAGGTCGAGCTCGACCCGGACCGGCCGGTCCTCGTGTTGACCGTGCGCGGCGCCGGGTACAAGGTCGGCGACCCCGGACCGGACGCCGCACTGCCGGGCGCCGCCCCCGCCTCGGGCCGCGGCGGGTGAGCGGGCGCGGCAGGATGCGGTCCGTGCTGGACCGACTGCCGCTGGGCCGGCTTCCGCTGCGTCACCGGATCGGCGTCGCGTTCGCCGGGGTGTCGCTGGTGGTGACCGGGCTGTTCGCGACGGTCACCTGGAACCTCGCGTCGTACTACCTGGTGGAGCAGGGGGTGGAGAGCGCGACCCGGCAGCTCGCGGTGAACCTCCAGCTCGTCGAGCGGGCGATGGCCGACACCGCCGACGTCGGCGGGCTCGACGACCTGTTGACGGGCCTCGCGGGTACCCCGGACACCACGGTCGCGCTGCGCCGCGACGGCGCCTGGACGACCAGCGGCCGCGAGGTCGACCCCGACCTGCTTCCGGCGGGTGTGCTGGCGCTGGCGGAGAACGGGACCGGGGCACGGCAGCGGGTGATGGTGGCGGGGATGCCGAGCGTCGTCGTCGCGGCGCCGATGCCGGGCGGCGACGTGTTCGTCGAGGTCTTCCCGATGCAGCGGCTCGACGCCAACCTGAGGTTCCTCAGCGTCGTGCTGTTCACCGGGGTCGCGGTGAGCGCGCTGCTCGGGCTCGCGCTGGGCCAGTGGGCCGGGCGGCGCGCGCTGCTGCCGCTCACCGCCGTGACCCGGGCCGCGGCACGGATCGCCGGGGGTGACCTGACCGCGCGGCTGCCGTCGAGCACCGACGCCGAGCTCGCCCCGCTCGTCGCGACCTTCAACCGGACCGCCGACGACCTGGAGCAGCGGGTGTCGCGCGACGCCCGGTTCGCCGCGGACGTCTCGCACGAGCTGCGGTCGCCGCTGACGACACTGGTGAACGCGGCCGCGGTGCTGACCCGGCGGCGCGACGAGCTCGCACCGACCGCGCGGGAGGCGGTCGAGCTGCTCGACGGCGAGATCCAGCGCTTCCGCCGGATGGTCCTGGACCTGCTGGAGATCTCCCGCAGCGACACCCTGCAGCGCGAGGACGGCGAGCTCGGTGCACTGGTCCACGGTCTCGTCGCGGTCCGCGGCGGGGAGCACGTCCCTGAGGTCGACGCCCCGGAGCCGGTGACCGTGCGGGTCGACCGCCGCCGCCTCGACCAGATCCTGGGCAACCTCCTGGACAACGCCGACGCGCACGGCGGCGGCGCGCGGCGGATCGGCGTCGCGCCCCGGGACCGGTACGCCCGGATCGAGGTCGACGACGCGGGCCCCGGCATCCCGCCCGAACAGCGGCTGGCGGTGTTCGAGCGGTTCGCCCGTGGCACCCTGGCCGGCAGCCGCGGCGACGGCGGCGGCACCGGTCTCGGCCTGTCTCTGGTCGCCGCGCACGTGCGCCGGCACGACGGCCGGGTGTGGGTGGAGGAACGACCCGGCGGCGGGACCCGGGTCGTCGTCGAGCTGCCGGGGGTGGACAGGTGAGGACGCGGCTGTGCACCGCCGTGCTGGGGCTGCTGCTCGTCGCCGGGTGCGGGGTGACCCTCGACGACGAGCCGGAGCCGATCGACCTGCCCAGCGGCACGACCTCCCCCACCCCGACGGTGACGGTGCTCCCACCCCCGACAGCGACTACCGGCGACGGCGGCGCGGGTCCGACGCGCAGCTGATGCAGGTCGTCGCGGCGGGCAGCGCCTCCAGCCGTTCCGGCGCGATCGGTCCGCCGCAGACGGCGCAACGCCCGTAGCCGCCCGTGGCCAGGCGGTCGGCCGCCCGGTCGAGCTCGTCGCGCTCCTGCTCGGCGGCGGCGAGCAGCCCCTGCAGCTGGGCACGCTGCACCGCGATCGTGACGCCCTCCGGGTCGTGCTCGTCGTCGTGGCTGGTCAGGGCCTGCTGATCGGCGAGCGCGTCGAGCTCGCGGCGCAGCGAGCCGACCCACTCCTGTGCGCGGGCGCGGGCGGCGGCGAGGGTGGTGGGGTCCACCACCCCAGGATGCGCCCCGGCAGACTGCGGTGGTGAGCCTTTTTCGTCCGGTGTCCGGTGTCGGGGTCGTCCTGGAACGCGCCGACGGCACCGTCGCCGTCGGTCACCGGATCACCGCCGGGGAGAGCCCGAGCTGGTCGTTCCCGGGCGGGCACCTGGAGGGCGGGGAGCCGGTCGTCGCCGCGGCGCTGCGCGAGCTCGCCGAGGAGACCGGTGTCGTCGCGGCCTCCGGCACGCTGGTCGCGGTGTGCGTGCGGCTCGACGGCCCGGGCGTCACGTTCGCGGTGCACGTGCCCGCGCCCGCCGGCGCCGTGCTGCGGGTGACCGAGCCGCACGCGACCAACTCCTGGACCTGGACCGACCCGGACGCCCTGCCCGGACCGGTGTTCGCCCACACCGCCGCCGTCCGGCACGCCTGGCGCCGCCCCGGCGTCGCGCTCGACGGGTGGGACCTGCACCGCGTCGCGACCTGACGCGGCTACTCGCCGGTGGAGCCGGTGGCGAGCTCGACGACGACGTCCAGGTGGCCGAGGTGGCGGGCGTACTCCTGGACGACGTGCAGCAGGGTCCGTTCGATCGTCGCGGGCGGTGCACCGGCCCAGCGCCCGCTCGGCAACCCCGCGGCTCCGGGCCCCACCGACTCCGCGATCTCGCGGGTACGCAGGCCCTGCGCGGAGAGCGCGGCGACGACGTCGTCCGCGCCGACCCCGGGCGGCAGCGCCCACCGCCCGTCGACGTGGTCGGCCCAGGGGTCCGGGAGGTCGGCGTCGACGAAGCCCCACTCCAGCCAGCGGCGCTCCATGCAGCTCAGGTGGTGCAGCAGCTCCGCGGGAGACCAGCCCGACGGCAGCCGTCCGGTCGTGCGGTCGGCCACCGGCAGCGTGGCGTACCTGGCGAGGACGCGGTCGCGGTAGAAGTCGACGTAGCCGAGCAGCAGCGCGGTCGTCGGCGACGCCGGGTCGGACGGCTCGGGGAGCCGGTCGCGGCGCAGGTGCAGCAGCGGGAACGGCCTGCCCTGCCCGTCGCGCCCGGAGCGCCCGGTCCGGACGAAGCCGAGGTGCTCGTAGAACCCGACCGCGCCCGGGTTCTGCTCGTTCACGTCGAGCTCCACCCGCGGCATCCCGGTGGTGGCCGCGGCCAGCAGGGCCGATCCGACGCCCCCGCCGTGCGCGGACGGGTCGACGAACAGCGCCTCCACCCGGTGGCCGTCGGTGCCGACCCAGCCGACCGGGGTGCCGTCGTCGCGCTGCGCGACCAGGACCGTCAGACCCGGCAGGGCCGCCGTGCGGACCTCGGTCTCGATCGCGTCGACGTCGGCCGCGGTGAGGAAGGTGTGCGTGGCCTCGACGGCGCGGCGCCAGATGCGGACCAGCCCGGGGTGGTCGGCGGGGGTGGCCGGGCGGACGGTCGGGAAGCTGCTCACCGGGCCAGGATCGCAGCGGTGTCGACCGGGTTCGCCCGGCACCGGCCGGTGTCCCACCACGGGACGGGTGGGCCGGACCGCGGTCGACACCGGGCCCGGAACCGTCGACGATCGTCCCGTGACCGTCCTGGACGTCCTCCTGCCGCAGCTCGTCGCTGCGCCCGGGGCGCTCGCCGTGCCGGCGGGCGGCGGCCGGGCCCGGGGCACCGACTGACCCCGGCCCGGCTCAGAGCGACCGGAGCGTGCCCATGGCCGCGGTCTCCAGGTCCGCGATCCGTAGCAGCAGCCCTGCGGCCTCGGTCAGGCCGGCCGGGTCCCCGTCGAGCCCGGCGCGCTCGACGAGGCCGGCGACGCGGGTCCAGAGCGTCGCCGACTCGGCGAACAGGTCCCGGCCCCGTTCGACCGCCGCGGCGCGTCCGCCCGGCCCGTCGCCGTCGTCGAGCAGCGGCAGGCAGGCGGTGAGGAAGTCGCGGTAGAGGGTCCGGAACAGTGCCCCGCCGGTACCGGCCCGTTCCATGAGCATCGCCATCTGGGGCAGGTCCCGGGGCGGGTCCTCGACGCGGTCGAGCCAGGACGGGGCGCGCTTCGCCGTCGTCCGGATGCCGCGGTGCCCGATGTTGGCGATCGGCGGGTGCAGGAACGCCTCGGCGCACTCGACGATCGCGGGCGCGATCGCGGGGACGGGGTCGACCGGCTCCCGGAGCGGTCCGAGGGTGAACGAGCGGTGCGGCGCCGACATGGGTCCGCGCGCCGCGCGCGCCCGGGCCAGACTCTCCAGGCTCGTGCTGACCCGGCCGCCCTGCTGCGCAGTGTCGAGGAGGTACGCGGACTCCTCGTCGTAGCCGAGGAGGGCCACGACGTGACCCGCGAAGTGGACCCGGGAGCCGAAGTAGTCCAGGTCGTGGCTGTCGAGCTGCAGCCCGACGGGCACGCCGTCGTCGACGAGGGTGCGCACCTGGTCCCACCCCCGGCGGGCGGACGAGGTCTCCTGGACGCGCAGGTCGAGGCCGAGGCGGCGGGCGAGGGTGCGGGTCAGCTCGAAGGGCTTGACCCGCCCGCCCAGGAACGGCACCGGCTGCCGCTTCGAGTCCCAGTACACGAACGACAGCCCGGAGCCGAGCCCGAACAGCACCGGTTCGGCGAGGTGGACGCCGGCGTGCCCGAGGAGCGCGCCGAGCGCCGTCGTCTCGCAGTGGACGCCTCCCGTGGCCGGGACGCCGGTGGATGCATCACTCATCGGGCACCTGGACCCGCTCGGCGAGCCACGACCTCTCCGCACGCAGCTGGGACAGGGAGAACGAGAAGACGTCGCGCGCCTCCGGCGGGAGGGGCTCCTGCGCCGTGCGGGCGGCGACGACCGCGTCGATGCGGGCGTCGAGGCCGACGAGCCGGGTCCGGAGCGCCTCGTCGACCTCGTGCGCGGGGAGCAGGCCCGCGTGGGCGAGGCCGGCGACGAAGGAGCGGGCGGGGACCCCGGCGTCGGCGAGCAGCTCGCGGACGCCGGCGGCCGCGGTGCGGCGCCCCCGGTCGGTGATGCGCACGACGCGGCGGGCCTTCGGGGAGGGGCGGTCGTCGTCGGCCTCGGCCAGGCCGCGGGCGGTCAGCTTGTCGAGCAGGTAGTAGATCGAGGAGAAGCCGATGTCGGTCCAGCGGCGGACGCCGCGCTGCTCGACGACCTGTTCGATGTCGTAGCCGTGGCGCGGGCGCTCGGCCAGGGTCCCGAGGACGACGAGCTCGCCGAGGGTCAGCTCCACGGTTGTATTCTAGCACTGGAATAGCGCTACAGACCGCCCCGCATGCGACCTCCCCCGCGCGAAACACGACGACACCGGCGCGAGACGCCGACGCAACGTGCCGCCCCTAGCGTCTCCGCCTGCTGTATCCAGCCCTGGACACAGCAGATGAGGAGGCTTGTCGATGTCGAGTGCCGTCGACGAGGCGGGGACACCGCCGCTGCGCGAACGCGTCTACGCCGTGCTGCGGGACGACGTCGTCAACGGCGACATCGGCGCCGGCACCCGCCTCACCGAACCGAAGCTCGCCGCGCGGTTCGGCATCTCCCGCACCCCGGTCCGCGAGGCCCTCGGCCGGCTCGTCGCCGACGGCCTCCTGCAGCGCGAGGAGGACTACGGCTACTCGGTCGTCGTCCCCGACCTGGCGGGGGTGCGTGACCTCTGGGAGGTCCGCATCGCGGTCGAGCTGCGCGGGATCGACCGGTGCCGGGAGAACCCGGGCACCGTGCACGACGCCGGAGCGCTCCGGGCGGAGCTGGCCCGCTGGCACCGGATGATCGAGGAGCCGCCCGCGGCCGGCCCGGGCTTCGTGCTGGAGGACGAACGGTTCCACAGCACGCTGCTCGCGGCGTCGGGCAACCCCGAGCTCGTCGCGGTGCTGGCCGACGTGCACCGCCGGATCCGGCGGGTGCGGATGAACGACTACGTGCTCCCCGGCCGCGTCGAGGCGGCCGTGTCCGAGCACGTCGCCGTCGCCGAGGCGGTCCTCGCCGGACGGCTCGACACCGCGCGCCACCTGCTGCACCAGCACATGGGCGCCTCGCTGGAGATCGTCACCGAACGCGCCGGCCGCGCCCTGCTCGCCACCGGCACCCGGGACCGCCGCCGCGGCCCGGCCACCCTCGACGTGAGGACCTCATGAGACTCGCCGCGATGAAGCATCCTGCCGTCCTGATCGCGCTCGCCGCGGTCGCCGGGATCGTGTTCGGTCTGGTGGCCGGCGAGTGGGCAGGCAACCTGAAGGTCGTCGGCGACGCCTTCATCCGGCTCGTCCAGATGGCGATCGTGCCGCTGGTCATGACCTCGGTGATCGCGGCCTGCGGGTCGATGACCGGGTCCGGCACCGGCCGGCTCGCACTACGGACATTCGCCTGGATGATCGGTCTGTCGGTCGTGGCCGCGGTGGTCGCGGTGGTGCTCGGACTGCTGTTCCGTCCGGGCGCCGGAATGGTCGCGACGGCCGCGCCGGACGCCGCGCCGCCGCCCGCGGCGGTCCCGGAGAGCTGGCAGGACACGGTCCTGGGCTTCTTCACCACCAACGTCGTCGAGTCGATGGCCGAGGCGGCGATGGTCCCGATCATCCTGTTCTCGCTGCTGTTCGGCGTCGCCCTCAACCGGCACGTCCACGCGACGGGCAACACACTCGTCCTCGACGTCGTCGGGCAGCTGCAGCAGGTCCTGCTCACCCTCATCCGGCTGGTCATGTACGTCGCACCGATCGGGGTCTTCGCACTGCTCGCCGACCTGTCCGGCCGGATCGGCTTCGCCGTGGTCGGGTCGGCGCTGGCCTACCTCGGAACCAACCTGCTGGGCGTCGTCGTGCTCACCGTGCTGTTCGTGGCGATCGTCGCCGCGCGCACCCGGCTCAACCCCGCGCGCCTGCCCCGCACGCTCGCGGAGCAGACCGCCGTCGCGGTCACGACGACGAGCTCGGCCGTCACCTACCCCACCGTCCTGCGCACCACGATCGAGAAGGTCGGCGTGAGCCCGCGGGTCGCCAACTTCACGCTGTCGGTGGGGCTGACCATGGGGTCCTACGGCGCCGTCCTCAACTACACGATCGTCGTGCTGTTCCTCGCCCAGGCCGGCGGCGTCGAGCTGTCGGCCGGGCAGATCGTGTTCGGGATGGTTCTCGCGATCCTGCTCAACATGGGCACCATCACCGTGCCGGGCGGGTTCCCCGTCGTGGCCCTGTTCCTCGCCACCACCCTCGGGCTGCCGCCGGCGGCCGCCGGGCTGCTCATCGCCGTCGACTGGTTCACCGGGATCCTGCGGACGTTCCTCAACGTCAACGCCGACACCCTGGTGGCGATGCTCGTCGCGCACCCCGACGGGGAGATCGACCGGGACGTCTACGACGGTGTGCGCGGCGAGGATCCGGTGGAGACAGCGGTCGGGAGCGGCCCGGGAGGCTGACCCCCGGAACCACGCGTTCGCGAGCCTCGGCAGTCATGTCGGTCAGGGGCCGGACCTGCTCCGCAGTCGGATACCCCCCCGGCAGCGACCTCACCCGGGCCGGGACAACGCGGGCAGGCGTGGTCCGGTCCTTCAGGCGCAGCACAGAAGGGTCAGGCCCGATCAAGTCCCATGACGTGAATGCGGGGCCCAGCCTGATGGCTGGGCCCCGCATTCACAGAGACAGATTCTACTGATCCAGATGTCCGGAGGCTTCTCTAATGATCACCCTCCCGCTCGTCTCGATCCTTCGCCGTCCCTCTGGCGTTCAAGCCGTCCAAGTTCGAGTGAGAAGGTAGGTATCGCTCCCGCTCGCATCAAGCCCCTCTTCCGCAGTCCGTCTCTGCGGTGATCCCGACGCCCTGATCGCAGTCGCCCAGCGGGCGCGCTCCCCGCTGCCCCTGAGGGTTCGCCATCCACTCTCGGACGTCCTCGACCACACGGCCGACCGGCTCCAGGGCGTCTGTACGACGCCTCGTCGTTGTCGGGGTCGACACGACGTCGCCGCCGAGGCAAGGCCCCGGACGACGGACTCAACAAGGCGACGCCTCGGGGATGAGCAACCGCGTCGAGATGTGCCACGTCAACGACCGGGCCGCCGGGATCGTCCAGGGGTCCATCACGGAGCAGGGCCGGACAGCCTGCCCCGACGCTGCGAACGGGCCGGAGGTGTGGTGAGCGAAGCGGTGGGGCCGGCGTGGCCGGCCCGCGCCGCCGCAGGCGGGGCCTTGACGACTCGCACGTCATTGTCCGAAGGATCAGCGACCAGCTCGGTCACGCGAAAGATCAGCATGACCCAGGACCGCTACCTCGGGCGCAGGCTCACCGACCGTCAGGCGGCCGACGTCCTGGAGGACATGTTCACCGAGGACACGAAAACTGTCCCAAAAACGTACTCTGATCTTGAAGACGAGCCGGCTGCATCGCCCTGACCTGGTGATTGTGTGGGCCCCCGGGGGATCGAACCCCGAACCCGCGGATTAAAAGTCCGCTGCTCTGCCGATTGAGCTAGAGGCCCCTGACCGACCCCGGACACCCCGGGCCCGGCCCGCCACCGGTTACCCCCGGCCGGTCGTGGCGAACCGGACGCCATCTTACCGTCCGCAATCGGGCATCTCGTCGTCGCGACACCATCACCGTGTCGGGTGTCGCTCACCGCTGCGCCCCCACCGAACGACCGGATCCGCTGTCGCAGAGCGGTTCCCGGGCGGGCCGGGCGGCGTCGCGGGCACGTGCGGGCCGCGGGGCCGCCTGCGGGGAGGTACGGGGACCGGGCGTGGCCGCCACACGAACCGGTGGAACCTGCCTCGATGTCCGATCTCGCAGTGCCCACCCCGGCCCGACGAACGATCATCGTCGGCATGATCCACGTACGCTCCGTCGCCTCGATCGCCCTGCTCGGCGCCGCTGCGCTCGTCCTCACCGCCTGCGGCGGCAGCGGCGACGGCGAGCAGTCGCAGAGCGCCGCGACCCGGGTCTCCGCGACGTTCGCCCAGGGCGGCGAGGGACCCGCCCACACCTACGACGCCGCGCTGGTCCCGGCCGGCTCGACCGTCGAGGTCACCAGCGCCGAGCAGGACGGCTCGACCGTCACCACGCTGCGGGTGAGCGGTCTGGTGCCGAACCGGACCTATGGCGCGCACGCGCACACGAAGCCCTGCACCGCGGCCGCGGGCACCGACGCGGGCCCGCACTACCAGTTCTCCGAGGACCCGGTGACGCCGAGCGTCGACCCGTCCTACGCGAACCCGATGAACGAGATCTGGCTCGACGTGACCACCGACGCGAACGGCGCCGGCGAGTCGACCAGCACCGTCCCGTGGGTCTTCCCGGACGACCGGCGAGCGGAGTCCGTCGTCCTCCACGAGAAGCCGACCGCCACCCACGCCGGGCACGCCGGCACCGCGGGCGGGCGCCCCGGCTGCGTCACCGTCGACTTCTGACCGACGCCCAGGTCGGCGCCGCGACGCGGGCCTGGGACACTGGTGGGCGTGACCGTGTTGGACAGCGTCCGCGACGCGCGGACGGACACCCCCGCCCGCCGTGACCGCGTGCTGCCGCCGTTGCGCATCGGCCCGTTCGAGGTCGACACCCCCGTGGTGCTCGCGCCGATGGCCGGCATCACCAACCCCGGGTTCCGCCGTCTGTGCCGTGAGCAGGGCGCCGGCTACTACGTCTGCGAGATGATCACCGCCCGCGGGCTGGTCGAGAAGAACCCGCTGACGTTCCGCATGATCGCCTTCGACGCGGACGAGCACCCCCGCTCGATGCAGCTCTACGGCGTCGACCCGGTGTCGATGCAGCGGGCCGCGGAGATGATCGTCGAGCGCGACCTGGCCGACCACATCGACATGAACTTCGGCTGCCCGGTCCCGAAGGTCACCCGTCGTGGTGGCGGAGCGGCGCTGCCGTTCAAGCGGGAGCTGTTCCGCCGGATCGTGCGGGCCGCGGTCACCGGCGCCGGGGACCGCCCGGTCACCGTGAAGATGCGCATCGGCATCGACGACGAGCACCACACCCACCTCGAGGCCGCACGGATCGCCGTCGACGAGGGCGCCGTCGCCGTCGCGCTGCACGCGCGCACCGCCGCCCAGCGCTACTCCGGCACCGCGGACTGGGACGAGATCGCCCGGATGCGCGACGCCGTCCCGGCGCACGTCCCGGTCCTGGGCAACGGTGACATCTTCTCCGCGCAGGACGCCCTGGACATGGTCGCCCGGACCGGCTGCGACGGCGTCGTGGTCGGCCGGGGTTGCCTGGGCCGGCCGTGGCTGTTCGGGGACCTGGAGGCCGCGTTCGCCGGCCGCGAG
This sequence comes from Pseudonocardia sp. McavD-2-B, assembly GCF_024124365.1. Classification (NCBI taxonomy): domain Bacteria; kingdom Bacillati; phylum Actinomycetota; class Actinomycetes; order Pseudonocardiales; family Pseudonocardiaceae; genus Pseudonocardia; species Pseudonocardia sp. McavD-2-B. Next base: position 1,708 of record NZ_JAMXSG010000035.1, on the reverse strand, counting down.
TTGCCCGCCCCGCCGAACCTGGGCCAGGTCGCCGCGACGCTGCGCCGGCACGCCGTGCTGCTGTGCGAGCACATGGGCGACCACAAGGGCATCCGCGACGTGCGCAAGCACATCGCCTGGTACCTCAAGGGCTTCCCGGTCGGCCCGGAGCTGCGGCGCAGCCTCGGGATGGTGGAGTCGATCGATCACCTCGACGAGCTGCTGTCCGGGCTGGACCCGGACGAGCCGTTCCCGGCCGACGCCGACGGTCCGCGCGGGCGCCAGGGGTCACCCGGTCGCGTCGTGCTGCCCGAGCACTGGCTCGACGACCCGGACGACCCGTCGATCCCCTTCGGGGCGGACGTGGAGCACTCCGGAGGTTGATCACGGCGACCCCGGGGCGAACACGCGTTACCCCGACCCGGGGGAACCAGGGCGCCGAACGGGTGCCGACTCGCCGTACGCCTCAAGCGTCCCGGGGGTGTCACCGATGAACAGTCCCAGTGGCCGAACGGCTCGACGACGGGGAGGTGGACCATGACCGACACCGCATGGACGGTGCGCAGGCTCGTGCGGTCCGCACGCCGTCTCGACCCGTCGCCCCCCGCTCCCGGACCCGACACGCCGGGCGACGACGTCGCCCCCGCCTCCCCCGCGGCCCGCGCGGCCCTGCACACCGCGGCCGCCGAGCGGCTCGCGGAGCACCGTCGCTACGAGCAGGCCTACCTGCACCTGCGCGAGGCCGTCCGGCTCCTGCACGGCCTCAACGCCCCCAGCCCCCCCGACGAGCTCGACCGGCTCCGCCGCGAGCACGCCGAGGCCCGTGAGCAGAGCCGCCGCGACAGCCTGACGGCGTCGTACAACCGCCGCTACCTCGACGAGCGGCTGATCGACCTGCTCGCCGCGGGCACGGGCCTGCCGGTCTGCCTGGCGCTCGCCGACATCGACCACTTCAAGCTGGTCAACGACACCCACGGGCACCCGTTCGGGGACCGGGTCCTGCAGCGGATGGTGCTGGAGCTGGGCCGGGCCCTGCCGCCCGGGGCGTTCTGCGCCCGCTACGGCGGCGAGGAGTTCGCGCTGGTGCTGCCCGGGCTGACGGCCGAGGAGGGCGTCGCGGCCTGTGAGACCGCCCGGGAGAGCGTCGCCGCGCACGACTGGAGCGACCTGCACCCCGACCTGCGGATGACGATCAGCATCGGCGTCGCCCGGTCCCGTCCCGGCGACGACGACGTCGAGGCCCTCGTCACCGAAGCCGACGTGCTCCTCTACACGGCCAAGCAGGCGGGCCGGAACGCCGTCGCCCACCGCGACGCCGACGGCCGGGTGAGCCTCGCCGGCCCGGCATCCGGACGCCGGTCGATCCCCCAACCGGAGCAGGGCGCGTCGCGCCCCGCGCCACCCGCGCCGAACCGGGCCGAATAAGATCCCCCGTGCGGTCCCCGCGACCGCACGATCCCGGAAGGGCGCGCTCCCCCGACGCCGCGCCCGTCACGCGCTTCCGCTCCGGCGGTCGCGACGAGGAGGCCCGGTGCAGGACGGCCCCCCCCCACAGACCGGACCCGTAGGCGAGGTCGTCGAGCCGGTGCGCGAGCAGGTGCAGCAGCGGCCCGGCCCGGACCCGCGGGTCACGGTCGCGGGGGCGCCACCAGTCGGTCAGCCCCTCCGCCAGCGCCGCCGCGACGACCGCGCGGCGGGCCCGGCGCGACACCAGGCAGGCGAGCGCGGC